>NZ_JBEZEV010000105.1:0-20939 GCF_040649055.1 Micromonospora sp. NPDC049060 | reverse complement strand
TGTTGCGGATTTGGTCGTTGGGGGGGGCCCCCCCTCAACGTGGGGCGTTGGGGGGGGGCCCCTCCAATCAGGTCAGCACCGAGGAACGTTGGGGATGAACCCGTCGTGGCCGGTGTAGGTGTAGGCGTCGGAGATGTAGCGGCCGGTACCGATCCGGTTCCAGATCGAGCTGGTGCCGTAGGTGCCGGTGACGGTGGTGCCGTTGGTCTGGCAGTAGATGGTGACGGTGGTGCCGTTGGCGAGCGTGTCCACGGCCGCGTAGCCGGTGCCAGGCCCGGAGCGGACGGTCAGCGGCGTGCCGCTGGTGCCGACGGTGCCGGTCGCGGTGCCACCGCCGCAGCCGTTGTCGCTGGTGTAGGTCTTGGTGCCCCAGTACAGCGCAAGGGCGCCGTTGAACCGGATCTGGATGGCGCTGCCGTTGAGGCGCTGCTCGTAGTGCAGGTGCGGGCCGGTCGAGCCGCCGGTGGTGCCGACCCAGCCGATCACCCTGCCGTAGCCGACCGTTTGTCCGACGGAGACGTTGAAGCCGTTGAGGTGGGCGTAGTAGGTGCTGTAGCCGCCGCCGTGGTTGATCCGCACGTACTTGCCGTAGCTGGTGCCGCCGAGGTCGGTCACCACGTCCACCGTGCCTGGTGCGCTCGCGACCACCGGGTCACCGAGGTCGTCGGTGCGGTTGAAGTCGATCGCGTTTGTCGGGCTGTGGTTGGTGCGGGTCTGACCGGACCAGGACTGGCCGCACGGGAAAGGAACCTTGAACGTCGGCGCGGCCATCGCTGGGCTGGCCGGAGCCACCAACGCCACCGCCGCGAGCAACGAGACTGCCGCCAGACTCCACCATCGTTTGTGCATCAGGCACCTCCATATTTCGATGCGCATCGTTCTGCGCATCGAAATGGTGTCATAGACATCCATCGAGAGAAAGACAATCTTCACTTCGCGGCGGTGGTGCTCAGGTCGTCGGTGGCGGGGCGGGCAACTCGTCGACCACGACCACCTCGGTGCCGGGGCGGACCTTCGCCAGCAGTTCCCGCTGCCCGCTCTTCGTCAGCCGGATGCAGCCGTTTGTGGTGTTCCGGCCCAGCTCGCCGTCGTGGTACCAGCTGTGGATGCCGATGTGCGCCCCGCGCAGGCCGGCCGGCACCGAGTCGGGGTCGTCGGGCACCGAGCCGAGGGCGTAGATGTCGACGCCCCCGTACACGCTCTGCGGCGGCGGGGTGCGGCCCAGGATGAAGGTCCGGCCCAGCGGGGTCTCCTGGCCGCGCTGGCCGAGGCTGACCTCCCAGCTGCGCACGGCCCGGCCGGCGCGGTACCAGGTGAGGCGGTGGTGCCTGCGTTCGATCACGATCTGGTCGGCCAGCGCCACGGTGGCGTGGCCGCCGGGCGGCAGCCAGGCGAGCGTGCGGTTGGCCGACGGGAGCAGCACCGCCGTCCAGCCGGCCCGCCGCTGGGCGATCGGCATGGTCAGCTCGACGCCGCTGATGGTGGGGTCGAGGAACGCCAGCGGCCGGCCGCCGGGGGCGGTGTAGGCGGCGATGCGGCGGGTCGGGTGCAGGCCCTCGGTCAGCGGCGTGGTGTCCATCGTGTCCCGATCGGCCGGGAAGCCGGTGGGCGCCGGGCCGTAGTCGACCACCGGCAGGTCGTCCGGCGCGGGCGCGGCGACGGGCACCCGCTCCGGCGCGGCGCTCGTCGGGGCCGCGCCGGTCGGCGCGGGCGGCCCGACGACGACCGGCGGCGCGGTGGGCTCGGCCCCGGGGGTCAGTACCCAGCCGGTGGCCCCGGCGGTCAGCAGGAGCAGGGGTACGCCGACGGCGGCGGCCAGCAAGCGGACGTGTCGCCGGTTCATTCGGTCAAAACGCACAAACTAACTGTAACGGGTGAACGACGGCGAAACCCCGCCCCTGCCGGAATGCCGGCCGGGACGGGGTCCGCAGGGGTGGAGCCTCAGCTCAGCCGCGCGCCCACGTGGATGGCGATCGCGTCGTGCGCGGGCACGTTCGCGGCGAACCAGCCGCCGCCGTCCACGGTGATCACCGGACCGCTGCACGTGCCGTTGCTGAAGGTGCCGTGGACGACGTCGCAGTAGCGACCGGCCGGCAGCCCGCTCTGGTACGACCGGCCGTTCACCGCGGAGTCCTCGTCGTTGATCGTGACGTAGCCCTTGCCGGACCGGCCGAAGGCGATGTGGTTGTTGCCGTTGTCGTACCAGTTGACGACGCCGGCGCCCTCGGTGGCGTTGCGGAAGCCGACCATGTTGGCGATGACCGGCCAGCGGTGCTCGCACTCCCAGCCCGAGTAGCAGGTGGCGTTCAGGGTCCGTCCGGAGCTGTCCGAGGGCGGGCCCTGGTCGCGCTGGCTGAACGTGTAGCTCGACATCACCGTCGGGGAGCCGTACGGCCAGGCGAGCATGAACGCGTTGGCCAGCGCGTAGATGCCCCGGTCGCGGTAGGTCAGCACCCCGCCGACGTCGCGCTGGGTGTCGTGGTTGTCCACGAAGACGGCCGCCGACCCGCTGGGCAGGTGCCCCCACCCCTCGCCGAAGTTGCGCAGGTAGGCCAGCTTCTCGGAGCGGAAGACCCGGGCCAGGTCCTTGCCGTAGCGGAACTCGTGCACGTCGCCGTTGCCGGTGTACTCGCCCGGCTGGATGGGCTCGCCGGCGCCGTGGATCACCTCCTGCACGATGTACGCCGAGCGGGACAGCTTGCCCCTGATGGCGGCGATGTCGGCGGCCGGCATGTGCTTGCTGGCGTCCATCCGGAAGCCGTCGACGCCCAGCGAGAGCAGGTCGTTGAGGTAGCCGGCGATCTTCGTCCGGACGTAGTCCGACTCGGTCTTCAGGTCGGCGAGGTTGACCAGCTCGCAGTTCTGCACCTCCCACCGGTCGTTGTAGTTGGCGATGTCGTCGCCGCCGTTGCGGCCGCAGTGGTGGAAGTCCTGCGTCTGGTAGATCCCCGGGTAGTCGTAGTGCCCGTACGACGAGCCGGCCCAGCCGGTGCCGCCGTTGTCCTGCCCGGACATGTGGTTGACGACCGCGTCGACGACCACCTTCACCCCGGCGGCGTGGCAGGTGTCGACCATGGACTTGAACTGCGCGCGGGTGCCCTTGCGGGACTCGATCCGGTAGCTGACCGGTTGGTACGCCAGCCACCACTGCGAGCCCCGTACGTGCTCCTGGGGCGGCGAGACCTGCACCCAGCCGTAGCCCTTCGGGCCGAGGTTGGTGCGGCACTCGGTGGCCACCGACGACCAGTTCCATTCGAAGAGGTTGGCGATGACCTTCTTGCCGCCTGCCGGGGCCGCGCCGGCCGGGGGAGCGGTCGCGGCGGTGGGGACGATCAGGCCGGCGATCACGCCGAGGGCGACGATCGCCGACAACCGTCGACGTCTCTGCATGGAGGACTCCTGAACGGGGATGGGGGACAGGGTGGTGGCGAGGCCGGGAAGCCCCGGTGGTGCCGGGATCTTGCAGTACGGCTTGAAAATTTCCGAAAGGTTACAAGCGCATTGCAAGCACTGTCAATGCATGGGCATGTGTGAATGCCTTCGCACTGCCGGCCTCGCGCGACGGACGGACGCCCGCGATCGAGCGGTCAGGCGGCGGAATCGAGCCAGCGCCGCCAGCTCGTGCGGGTGGGAGTCTGCTCGGGATGCGCGGCCACATGGAGGACGAACTGTGCCCGGAGCCGGACCAGGGGATCGTCGGCGGACGTCAGCATCCCCACCTCGTGGAGGAACGGCGAGTCGTGGAGCTGACGGACCAGGCTTGCGTACAGCCAGTCCTTGCACCGGTACGGTCGCCTCAGTGCCGCGAGGATCAGCTCAGCGATCTGTGGCCTGACGGTCTCCGGGATACCGCCCCGATCGAGCCGGCGAAGGAGCACCTCCTTCGTTCCCCAGCGGGACCACATCCACGACTCCGGCGCTCCCCACTCGTCGGGATACTCCGCCTCCCACCGCAGGTAGAGGGCCACGATCGGCGCCCACCGTGCGCGGCCGGCGTGGTCGTCGTCCGGAGCGTCCCGGAAGGCATCGAGAGGTCCATGGATCGTCTGCGCCTGATGCCACCGGAAGTCGGCGCGCGCCTGGTCCAACCTCGCGGCGAGCCGAGCCTGACCGGACCTCGACCGGTGGTGCGCTGCCCACAGGCCGTTCGACAGGTGCAACGCATCGCTCGCCGCGGCGAGAAGTGCCTGATGCCGAGCGAGCGCATGGTGGCGTACGGCCGGATCGACCGCCACCAGGTCGAACAGCCAGGAGTAGTCGCCGCGCGGCTCCGCAGACACCATGGCAGCTTGCCATCCCCGCCCAACCAGGAAGCGGCAGGCTTCAGCAGAGGTGCCGGCTCGGCCGGGGACCTCGTCAGGCGGAGCCGACGAGCAGCCCGCGATCGGCCATGAAGGCTCGCAACGTCTCCGCGTCCTCAGCGGACATCAAGCGGCGTGGGATCACGGTCGCCGGCATCCGGCCGACGTACACGATCCAGAACTCGGGGGTGTCCCGCACCCGAGCCACCCCGTCCCAGGCGATACCGCCGGACTCCGAGCCGCTGCGCATCATGATGTTGTCGTCGGTGATGTCGTAGGCGCCCTCGACGGCGTAGCGACCGGAGCGACGCCGGGCCCGCCACTGCACCCAGGGCGAGTACAACATCGACAGCACGCCACCCAGGATCATGGCCATGCACAGCGACGAGACCCGGTCACCCCACGAGAACCCCCGCGAGACGGCAAACCCGATCGCCCCGACCGCCACCAGTACCGCACCGACGTAGCCGAACTTGCGCAACCGGACACTGCCGAGCGCAGCGGCCACGCGGCCCGGGTAGGCGGGATCGGCGGGGACGTCGAAACGGATGTGCACGCCAGAACGATAGTGCCCCCTCAACTGCCTCGTTGCGGCGGATCGGGTTACCACGGTGGCACAATGCGCCTGTGTCGGTCTTTGCGGAAGGCTCTCCCAAGGCTCGCATCGTCACGGCGTTGCTGCGCGACGACAACCGGGTGCTGTTGTGCCACCGATCTCCTCAGCGCCGTTGGTATCCCGACGTCTGGGACATGCCCGGTGGGCACGTGGATCCCGGGGAACTGCCCGGCGCGGCACTCGCCCGGGAGCTTCGGGAGGAGCTGGGCATCGACATCGCGGCGCCGTCGGGCCCGCCCGTGCACGAAGTTCATACCGACACGTTCGACATGCAGATCTGGCTGATCGAAGCGTGGACGGGGTCCCCGGTCAACGCCGCGCCGGACGAACACGACGCCATCGCGTGGTTCACCGAGGACGCGCTCGGAGAACTGTCCCTGGTTCATGACAGCTACCTCGCGTTGTTCAGCAGGGTCCTTGGCGAGCATCGAGCCTGACCACGACCGGACCCTCTGAAGATCGCACGCGGGCCCTCGCTTCGGCGCCGGTGCGGGGAATTTCCGCGCGCCGGTGATCCGCCCGCCCTGCCCGTCCGTACTCGATGGGGAACAGGGCCGGCCGGTGGTGCGCCGCCGCGAGACGATCGAGGAGCAGATGGCCCGGGCACAACGGAACCAGAAGCCGCCCACCGTCCGGACCACCAGCACCAGCCGGGGGGCCCGCACCCGCTCCCGGCCCGCGGTGGCCCTGCTGACCCTCTCGGCGCTCGCCGCGCTGTGGGCCGCCACCATGCTGACCGGCGCCGGCTCGGCCGCGTACGCGTACGGCTTCTTCTTCACCGAGTTCTTCGCCGGGGTCGTCGCCCTCGTGGCGTTGAGCCTCACCGTGATGATGGGGCTGCTCGCCACCGACCGGCTGGTACTGCTGATCCGGCACCGGGTGCTGCTCCAGTCCGCGCACCGGGCCACCGGCATCCTCGGCGTCGCCGGGCTGGTCTTCCACGTGCTCACGAAGATCGCCACCGGGCGGGCGGCGAGCACCGACGCGGTGGTCCCCTTCGTCGGTGGACGGGGCCTCTACGTGGGCCTCGGCACGGTGGCCGCCCTGCTGATGGTGAGCGTGCTCTGGACCGGTGTCGTCCGGGCCCGCTTCGCCGGGGTCGGCCCGAGGTGGCTCTGGCGCACCCTGCACTCGGCCGCGTACCTCTCCTGGCCGTTCGCCATCGTGCACGGGCTCAACGCCGGGCGGCCCGCGGAGCCCTGGGTGCTGCTGAGTTACCTCGCCTGCGTCC
Source organism: Micromonospora sp. NPDC049060 (assembly GCF_040649055.1). NCBI lineage: Bacteria > Bacillati > Actinomycetota > Actinomycetes > Micromonosporales > Micromonosporaceae > Micromonospora > Micromonospora sp. NPDC049060. The sequence goes on along the minus strand of NZ_JBEZEV010000105.1, from coordinate 14,791 downwards.
TGCTGGTCGTGCTGGCGCTGCTGGTCCGCCTCTCCGTCAGCCTCGGCCGTCGCCGCCGGGAGCAGCACCAGGCCGCCGCGATGAACCAGGCACTGGCCGGGCGGCCGGCCGAGGCCGCCCCGCGCCGGTCGCTGTTGCGGGGCCGGACCCGACGCGCCGACCGGGCGGCGGAGCCGGAGAGGCGCGCGGGGACCTGGGCCGGCGCCACGATCGCCGGTACCACGGTCACCGGCACCTGGCCCGCCCCCGCCGCGCGGCGCCGTGACCCGGAGCGGTTCACCGTGCCGGCCGTGCCCGAGCCCGGCACGCTCCGCGACCCGGCACGCCCGCGCCGACGCGCGGCGGAACTCGCCCCGGCCGGCCGGCGCCGAGGCGAGGAGGAGCCCGCGTCGACCGGCCGGCGGCGGGGCGGGGAGGAACCCGTCCCCACCGGCCGCCGCCGCGCCGGCGAGAGCACTCGCCGGGACCGGGCGGAGCGGGACGGGGCGCGGCGCCCCTCCACGCCGCCCCGCCGCCGGGAGGAGGCCGAGGAACCCTGGGACAGCCCCCGCCGCTGGGAGCCGAGCGACCCGATCTCCGCCGGGCCCGTGTCCGCCGCGCCGCGCAGCGGCGGTGGCCGGCACAGCGTCGAGGAAGACCGGGACCTCGAACCGGACTACTGGCGGCCCCCGGTCCGGTACGTCCCCGAGGAGGTCCCGCTGCCGGCCGACGACACGCCGACCCTGGTCGACCTCGCGGCCCGGCGGGCACGCCGGGCCGCCGGCGAGAGCAGGTCTGTGCGCCGCCGCCGGGTCAACGCCGACGCCGTCGACGGGGCGTACTGGGCCGGGCTGCGGGGTGAGGCGAAGTGATCCGGACGACCGTGCCCCCGGTGGCCTGCGTCGGTGAGCCCCGGCTCACCGCAGGCTTCGCCGAGTTCGGCCGGCTCGACCTGCCCGCTCACGAGGAGGTGCACGGGCCGGTCGGGCCGATGGAACCGGCCACCCTGCTCCGGCTCGCCGAGGGCGTCCAGCTCAAGGGCAAGGGCGGCGCGGGCTTCCCGTTCGCGAGGAAGCTCCGCGCGGTGCTGGAGTCCTGCGAGCGGCGGGACCTCCCGGCGGTGGTGGTGGTCAACGCCACCGAGGGGGAGCCGGCGAGCTGGAAGGACAAGGTGCTGCTCACCCGGGCCCCGCACCTGGTCCTCGACGGCGCCGCGCTGGCCGCGTACGCGCTGGACGCCGAGGAGATCGTCGTCGGGGTGGCCGACGACGGGGTGGGCCGCGACTCCCTGACCGAGGCGCTGGAGGAACGCCGGATGCCGGCGCCCACCAGCATCGTCACCGTGCCGCACCGGTTCATCTCCGGCGAGGGCGGAGCCCTGGTCAACGGCATCAACGGCCTGCCGCACATCCCGCCGGGCACCAAGCGACGCTCCAGCGACTCCGGCGTCGGCGGCCTGCCCACCCTGCTCTCCAACGCCGAGACGTACGCCCAGCTCGCGGTCGCCGCCCGGCTCGGCCCGTACGAGTATGCGGCGCTCGGCACCGACGACGAGCCGGGCACCGTGCTGCTCACCGTCACCGGCGCGGCGGGACGCCCGGCGGTGGTGGAGTGCGCGGCCGGCACCGCGCTGCGCGACATCCTCGACCTGTGCGAGGTGCCGGACGGGCCGGGCATCCTGACGGGCGGCTACCACGGCAGGTGGATCACCCGGGAGGCGGCCGACCGGGCGGAGATCTCCCGCAGGGGGTTGGCCGCCGTGGGCGGCACCCTCGGCGCGGGCATCCTCGTCCCGCTCGGCGCGGACACCTGCCCGCTCGGCGAGGCCGCCCAGGTGGTGCGCTACCTGGCGGGCGAGTCCGCGGGGCAGTGCGGCCCGTGCCGGATGGGCCTGCCCGACCTGGCCCGCGCCGTCGACCTGGCGGTCTCCGGCAGCGCCCCGGTGGAGGTGGTCCGCGCCGCCGCTGGCGACGTGAAGGGCCGTGGGGCGTGCAGCCACCCCGACGGTACGGCCCGGTTCGCGCTCTCCGCGATGGAGGTGTTCGCCGAGGACCTGCGGCTGCACACCACCGGCGAGGGTTGTGGCCGGCGGGTCCGGGCGGTGATGGGCCTGCCGGGCGCCCCCGACCCGAACCCGCAGCGGCTCACGCTGGACTGGTCCCGCTGCGACGGGCACGGGCTGTGCGCGCACGTGGTGCCGGACTTCATCCGGCTCGACGGGAACGGCTACCCCGCCTTCCCACCCACCCCCGTGCCGACCTGGCTGCGCGAGGGCGCGCGCAAGGCGGTCAAGGTCTGCCCCGAACTCGCGCTGCGGCTCACCCCCGCCCCCTGAGGGGGCGGGGGAGGCCGGCGGGTCAGCGGGGGGTGAGGCGGTCGGTGCCCAGGCGGGCCTGGAGGACCTCGGGGACCAGCACCGAGCCGTCGGGCTGCTGGAACTGCTCCAGGATGGCCGGGAAGAGTCGGCTGGTGGCCAGCGCCGACCCGTTGAGGGTGTGCACGAAGCGGGTCTGCTTGCCGCCCGGCTCGCGGTAGCGGATGGCCGCCCGGCGCGCCTGGTAGTCGCCGGCCCAGGAGACCGACGACACCTCCTTGTACTTGCCGGTGCTCGGCATCCACACCTCGATGTCGAGGGTCTTCTTCATCGACGCGCTGGCGTCGCCCGCCGACAGCAGGGTGCGCTGGTAGTGCAGGCCCAGCTTCTCGACCAGGCTCTCCGCGTGCAGGAGCATCTCCTCCAGCGCGGCGTCGGCCTGCTCCGGCAGGCAGAACTGGAAGATCTCCACCTTGTTGAACTGGTGGCCCCGGACGGTGCCCCGCTCGTCGGAGTGCGACCCGGCCGCCTCGCGGCGGTAGCAGGGGGTGTACGCGAACGCCTTCAGCGGCAGCTTCGCCGTCTCCAGGATCTCGTCCTGGTACGCCCCGAGGATCGCCGTCTCCGAGGTGGGCAGCAGGAACTGCCCGCGCGGGGCGGATTCCCGGTCCAGGTGGTAGACGTCGTCGTAGAACTTCGGGAACTGCCCGGCGGCGAAGCCGGCGGTGTCCAGTAGCAGGTGCGGCGGGAGCAGGAACTCGTAGCCGGCGCTGATGTGCTCGTCGACGAAGAAGTTGAGCAGCGCCCACTCCAGCCGGGCGCCCATGCCCGTGTACATCCAGAAGCCCGAGCCGCCGAGCTTGACCCCGCGCTCGTGGTCGACCAGGCCCAGCATCCGGCTCAGCTCGATGTGGTCGCGAACCTTCTCGATCGCCGGCGGCTCGCCGAAGGCCCGGACGACCCGGTTGGCCTCCTTGCCGCCCGGCAGCACGTCGTCGGCGGGCAGGTTGGGCAGCTCGCTCATCACGGTGCGCAGCCGCGCCTGCACCTCGTCCAGCTCGGACTCCAGTTCGGCGAGCTGCTTGCGGCCCGCCTCCGGCGTGGAGACCTCCGGCTCGGTGCCGGCGCGCTTCGCGGCCGCGTAGGCGCGCGCCTCGGCCTTGCGGCGCTGCCGCTCGCCGTCGATGCCACTGATCAGGGCGCGGCGTTCCTGGTCGAGCCGCTGGATCTCGTCCAGGGCGCGGTTGACCTCGGCGGGATCCAGTCGCTTCGCCAGCGCGGTCGCCACCGCCTCGCGATCCTTCCGGATCAACTCCATGTCGAGCATGCTGCTCCGTACGCTCCGTCCGGACGTCGGGTGGACCCACCGATGCTACCGTCGCGGCCCGGTCGCGCCCCGGCCCGGTCCAGACGACCCCGCCCGCCCGGCGTGGCGCCCCCGCGACGCTGGGCGCCCGCCCGCAGCGGCGCGGCGGTCAGAGCCGGCCGGCGGGTCGGGGCCGGCGCGGCGGTCAGAGCCGGATGGGCATCAGGACGGAGAACGCCTCGACGTCGTCCGCCCGGCGCACGGCCAGCGGGGCGATCGGCCCGTCCAGCTCCAGCAGCAGCTGGCCCCGGCCGGCCGCGTCGAGGGCCTCCAGCAGGTAGCCGCCGTTCACGCCGACGCGGAACGCGTCGGGCTCCCCGGCCAGCTCGTCCGCCCCGAGCAGCCGTACCCCGCCCCGGCCGTCCGGGCCGAGCACGGTCACGGCGAGCGGGAGGCCGTCGTGCCGCCGGGTGACGACGGGGGCGTCGGCGCTGGTCAGGGCCGCCCGCAGGGCGTCGGCGTCGACCGTCAGCCGGTGCGCCGGCCCGTCGCCGGGCGTCGGGCGGAGCAGCCGGCGGTGGTCCGGGAAGTCGTACGGCAGGGCGGCGGCGTCGACCGCGCGGCCTGCGACGGAGACGGAGATCGTGCCGGCGGCCACCGTCAGCCGGGCCTCGGGGGTGCTTCCCGCGCCGGTGTCGAGCAGGGCCCGCGCCTCGTCGACGAAGGCGACCGGGGCGAGCACCCGCACCGCCGGCCCGTCGATCCGGGCGTCCGCCCGCGCGACGGCCAGCCGGTGCCGGTCGGTCGCCACCAGCCGTACGCCGTCGACGTCGGACTCGAACAGCACGCCGGCCAGCACCGGCAGGTCGGGGTCGGCACCGACGGCGAAGCGGACCGCGTCCACGGCGGCGGCCAGGTCGGCGCGGGACAGGACGAGACGGGTGGTCATGGCGGGCTCCCCGGGGTCGATGAGCGTACGGATCCGGGAGAGCTCCCTGCGGGCGTCGGCGAGACCGTCCTCCAACCGGCGCAGGTGCGCGTCGAGCAGGCGGTGGATCTGGGCCGGCTCGGACCGCAGCGCGGCGGCGATCTCGGCGACCGGCATGCCTACCCGGCGCAGCCCGGCCACCAGCCGGGCGGGGGCCACCTGGTCGCCCGTGTACCAGCGGTAGCCGGTCACCGGGTCGACCAGGGCCGGGGCCAGCACCCCGGCCGAGTCGTAGAACCGCAGGGCGCTCACGGTCAACCCGCTGGCCCGGGCCAGCTCGCCGATGCTGCGCAGGTCGCTCTCCACGGCGCCGATCCTGTCGTCTCAACCTGGTCGAGGGTCAACCCGCGCGGGGCCGGGCGGCCCCACGGTGGGGGCCTGCGCTCAGCGGGGCCGGTCCAGCACCCGGAAGGTCATCCCCGCCCGCACCAGCCGGTCCAGCAGCGCGTCGCCCATCGCCGCCACCGGCGTGACCTGCCCCGCCGTGGCCGGCAGTTCGTCGCCGGCCAGGCAGAGCGCCGACTCGCCGAGCATCTTCGCCGTCTCGTCGTAGCCGGGGTCGCCGCCGGCCACCTCGGTCAGCACCCGCCGCCCGCCGCCCGTGGCGACGAACCGGACCCGGAACCAGGACTTGGCCCGCTGCTGCGGCGTCGGCCCCTGCCCGGAGGCGAGCCGGCCGAGCAGCCAGCGCCGGGTCGGCGGCAGCTTCACCAGGGCCACCAGCCCGCCCAGCCCGACCCCGCCGGCCAGCACCGTGGGCAGCCGCTTCACGGCGGCGAAGTGCCGGTAGCGGAAGTCCGGCCCGTACTCCGGGCGGGCGGCGGCCGAGCGGCGGACCACCTGCGGGTCGATCGTCGGCAGCGGCACGATCCACATGCCCAGCTCCTTCGAGCGGGCGAGGCGGCCGGGCACCGCGCGTACCCGCCGCCCGGTCGGTCGCGGCTCGACCTGCCGCCGCTCGCGGGCCGCCCGGGACGCCTCGGCGGTACGGGAGAAGGCGGTGAGCGCCGAGTGGTACGTGCCGGCGGAGAACCGCCCGCCGGCCCGGACGAAGCCGTCGACGGTGATCGGCACGTCGTCCGGGAGGTGCTTGAGCGTGAACCAGACGCCGAGGTCGTGGGGGATCGAGTCGAACCCGCAGGCGTGCACGAGCCGCGCCCCGGTGCGCTCCGCCTCGGCGTGGTGGCGCACGTACATCAGGTCGACGAACTCGGGTTCGCCGGTGATGTCGAGGTAGTCGGTGCCGGCACGGGCGCAGGCGGCGACCAGCGGCTCCCCGTGGTGCACGTATGGGCCGACGGTGGTGGCCACCACCCGGGCGCTCTCGGCGACCGCCCGCAGCGACTCCGCATCGGTGACGTCGGCGGTGAGCAGGGGCAGCCCGGCCAGCGCCGGGTCGATGGCGGCCAGCCGGTCCCGTACGGCGGCCAGCCTGCCGGGGTTGCGCCCCGCGAGCGCCCAGCGCAGCCCCGGCGGAGCGTTGCGGGCCAGGTACTCGGCGGTCAGCCCTCCGGTGAAGCCGGTGGCCCCGAAGAGGACGACGTCGTATGTCCGCTGCTCACGCATCCGCCGAGTCTGCCACCCGGCACGGCGGGCCGCAGCGCTCCGCCTCAGCCGGCGGCGGCCGGAAGATCGGGGCTGAGTACGGCGCGGACGCAGCCGTCGGCCCGGTCCCGGAACAGCGCGTATCCGTGCGCGCCCCGCTCCAACGGCAGCCGGTGGGTGGCCAGGTGCTCGGTACGCAGCTCGTCGCGGGCCATCCGCTCCAGCAGCATCGGGATGTAGCGCTGCCCGTGCTGCCGCGCGCCCCGCACCGTCAGCCCCTTCTGGGTGACCGCCCCGAGCGGGAAGGCGTCGACGAAGCCGGTGAACTCGCCGAGCAGGAAGACCGACCCGCCCTTGCGGCAGGCGTGCACGGCCTCGCGGACGGCGGACGGTCGCTCGGCGCCGCCGGTGAACCGCTCGGCCAGCGACCGGGGGCCGTGCCCGTCCCAGGCCGCCCCGACCGCCTCGACGCACACGTCCGGCCCTCGCCCGCCGGTGCGCTCGCGCAGCTCGGCGACGACGTCGGCGAGCCGGTGGTCGATCGTCTCCGCGCCGGCGTGCCGTTCGGCCATCCGCAGCCGCTCCTCGTCGGCGTCGACGACGACCACCCGCTCCGCGCCGAGCAGCCCCGCCGCCCGGGCCGCGAGCTGCCCGACCGCGCCCGCGCCCCAGACCGCCACCACGTCGCCGGGGCGCACCTGGCCGAGGTCCGCGCCCATCCAGCCGGCCGGGGCGGCGTCGGAGGCGAACAGGGCGCGGTCGTCGCTGACCGCCTCCGGCACGGCGAACGCGCCGACGTCCGCGTACGGCACCCGGACGTACTCCGCGTGGCTGCCGGCGAAGCCGCCCATCGCCCGGGGCAGGCCGAACGCCCCGCCGGTGGGATGGCCCCAGGCCGCCTCGGTGACGGCCGGGTCGGCGCTGCCGTTGTCGCAGCAGGAGGGGAGGTCGCGCCGGCAGTACCAGCAACTGCCGCAGGCCACCGACGAGCAGACCACCACCCGGTCGCCGACCCGGTGCCGGCGTACCTCCGGCCCGGCCTCGACCACCTCGCCGAGGAACTCGTGCCCGAGCACGTCCCCGACGGCGAGGAACGGCACCCGACCGGCCAGCAGCGGCAGGTCCCCGCCGCAGGTGGCGCTCTGCCGGACCCGGACGATGACGTCGTGGCCGTTGCGCAGCTCCGGGTCGGGCACCTGCCGTACCGCCAGCTCGCCCGCGCCGACCCAGCACAGCGCCCTCACCGCGGCGGCCCCGGCGGACGGTCGGCCGGCCAGCGGTCCGCGCGGAGCACCTCGCCGGTCTCGGCGAGCTGCTTGACCTCCCGCAACGCCCGCCGGACCAGCAGCCCGGGATCGTCGCCGACCAGGTGGGCGGCGAGCCCCGCCGGGGCCGCCGCGCCGGGCACCGGCCGGGCGGCCAGCTCCGTGCCCCGGCAGCCGGGGGCCGGCCGCAGCTCGACCTGCACCGCGCGGCCGAGCCGGCGCAGGGGCTCCGGCCAGCGGCCGCCGGGCAGCACCTCGCCGGGCGGGCGGTCGACGGTCACCACCTGCCAGCGCGCGGGCCGCGGGTCGGTGCCGGCCGCGCGGGGCCAGGCCGACCCGCGCCGCCGTACGGCCAGCGCCCGGCCCGCCGCCCCGACGGCGAGCGCCACCGCGGTCGCGCCCGCCAGCCGTCGTCTCCGATCCACCTCGGCCCCGCCTCCCGGTCCCCTCCCACGCCGGACGCGCACCGGCGCGCGCGGCCGGTCGCCCGCGTACGACCAGGGTCGGCCGGGGCGGGGTGAAGCCGGCTCCCCCCGAAGGGGTGAACGGGCCCGCGCCGGGTAACCGCCGCCGGCGGGACCTGGGGGAGTGGACGCGTCGGTGGAGGGCGGGGCCGGATGCCGGAGGACGTACGGGACACGGGAGTCGTCGCGGTCGCACCCGGGCCGGCCGGCACACCGCTGCTGGCGTCGCGGCTGTGCCCCGCCCCGCCGCCGGAGCCGCTGGTGCTGCGGCCCCGGCTGCTGCGGGCGCTCGACGAGGGGACCGCCGGGCCGGTCACCCTGGTCCGTGCCCCCGCGGGGTGGGGCAAGACGACGCTGCTCGCGTCCTGGTTCCGGGCCGCCGGGGAGGCCGGCGCGCCCGGGGGCCGGGTGGGGCAGGGGCCGGTGACCGACGCCGCCCGGGGGCGCCTTGACGACGGGCAGACCGGTGCCGCGCCTGGCGACTTCGGCGCGGCGGCGGGCGTACCGGCGGAACCCGGCCGGTCCCGGGTGGCCTGGGTCTCGGTGGAGACCGGCGACGACGGGGACCGGCTCTGGTCCTACCTCGCGGCGGCGCTGCGCGCGGCCACCGATCCCGCCGACGACGTGCCGGGGCCACCCGTGCCCGACCGGCCGCCCCGCCCCGACCAGTTGGAGGTGCTGGCCGCGGCCCTCGCCGCCCGGGAACGGCCGGTGCTGCTGGTCCTGGACGACCTGCACCGGATCACCGACCCCGAGGCACTGGCCGGACTGGAGTTCCTGCTCCGCCACGCCGAGCAGCGGCTGCGGCTGGTGGTCGGCGCCCGCGCCGGGCTGCCGCTGGCCGTGCACCGGCTGCGGCTGGCCGGCGAGCTGACCGAGGTCGGCCCCGACGAACTGGCCTTCGGCGACGACGAGGTCGCCGACCTGCTGACCGCGCACGGGGTGGCGCTGCCGGCGGCCGGCGTGCGCCGGCTGCGGGAACGCACCGGCGGCTGGCCGGCGGCGCTCCGCTTCGCCGCGCTGGCGCTACGCGGGCAGCCGGACCCGGCCCGCTGGGCCGAGCAGTTCGGCGGCGACCAGCCGGACGTGGCCGGCTACCTGCGCGAGGAGGTGCTCGCGGGGCTCGACCCGGACGCGCGGGACGTGCTGCGCCGCTCCGCCGTCGCCGACGCGGTCTGCGCCGGCCTCGCCGACGCGCTGACCGGCCGGACCGACGCCGAGCAGGCGCTGGCCGGCCTGGCCGGCGACGGCGGGCTGCTGCGCCGCGACGACAGCCGCCCGCCCTGGTACCGGTGCCCCCCGCTGCTGGCCGACCTGCTGCACGCCGAGCTGGGCCGGCTGCCCGCCGACGAACTGCGCGACCTGCACCTGCGCGCGGCCGGCTGGTACGCCGACAACGGGCGGCCCGCCGAGGCGCTGCGGCACGCGCTTGCCGGCGGCGACCACGACCGGGCCGCCGCGCTCCTCGTGGCCCGCTGGCCGGAGCTGGTCCCCTACGACCGGGAGACCCCCGCCGACCGTCCGCCCGCGCCCCCGCCGCCGGAGGCCGTGCGCCGCGATCCGGAGCTCGGGCTGGCCTGCGCCGCCGAGCGGGCCCGGGCCGGCGACGCCACCGCCGCCGCCGGGCACCTGCGCGACGCCGTCGAGGCCGCCCGGACGCTGCCGGCGCCGCGCCGGGACCGGTTCCGGCGGCTGGCCACCGCGCTGGAACTCACCCTGGCCCGGCTGGCCGACGACCCCCAAGCGGTACGCGCCGCCGCAGCCCGACTGCTCGCCACCCGCCCCGCGCAGTCCCCGGCGTCGCCCGACCCGTCCGTGTCCCCGGCGCCAGCGTCGGCCGGAGCGCCCCGGGCGCAGGCCGAGCCGCCCGGGTCCGTGGCGTCGGCGTCTCCGTCGGTCGGGCCGTCCGGGTCCCCGGCGTCGGCCGGAGCGTCCCCGTCCCCGGCGACCGGTGGGCCAGCGGGGCACGCTGCGCCGTCAGGAAGCGCCGTCGACGGGCTGCTCGCCGCGCCGGTGTCCGCCGCGCCGATGCCCGCCGAGCCGCGCGGCGCCGCCGCCGAGGACGCCGACGTGCGGGCGGTGGCCGGCACCGCGCTGGGCCTGGCCGACCTCGCGGACGGGGACCTGCCCGCCGCCGGCCTCGCCTTCGCCCGGTCGCTGTCGGCGGCCCGGGAGGCCGGTCGACCGCGTACGGAGCTGGTCTGCGCCAGCCGGGCGGCCCTGCTGCACGCCGTCCGGGGCGAGCTGCGGGCCGCCGAGACCCTCGCCCGGGACGCCCTCGCCATGCCGCCCTGCCACGGCTGGTCCTGCCGGGAGGACTGCGCTCACGCGTACCTGGCGCTGGCCCTGGTGGCGCTGCACCGCGACCAGCCCGAGGAGGCTGAGGCGAACCTCGCGCTGGCCGCGCCCGTCACCGGTGAGCCCGTGGTGGGGGCGGTGGCGGCGCTGTGCCGGGCGTACCTGCTGCGCGACGCCGGTGACCTGCCCGAGGGCCACCGGGTGCTGGCCGAGGCCCGGGAGCGGCTGGCCGACCGCCCCCGGGCCGGCGAGCTGACGCACTGGCTGCTGGCCGCCGAGTCGGACGTACGCGGGGCACGGGGTGACCTGGGCGCCGCCCGGGACCTGCTCGGGCGGGTACCCGACGCGACCGCCCCGCCGCTGGCCGTCGCCCTCGCGCGGGTGGAGTTGCGTGCCGGCGACCCGCGCGCCGCCGGGTACGCGCTGCCGGACTGGGAGGCGCCGGAGGCGGCCGGCTGGCCGCTGCCCGTACGCCTGGACGCCGCCGTGCTCGACGCGGTGCTGGCCGGGCGCGCGGGCGACGACCGGCGGGCCGGACGGCTGCTGGAGCGGGCTCTCGACCTGGCCGGGCCGGAGGGGTTCCGGCGGGCGTTCACCCGCGCCGAGCCCGGGGTGCGTGACCTGCTCGCCGCGCACCTGGACGCCGGTACCGCGCACTGGCCGACGGTCAGCGACCTCGTCCGGGGCGCCGACGCGCCGGCCGAGCGGGCCCCGGCGGAGCGGGGCATGGGGGCGCTGGACGAGCCGCTGACCGAGCGGGAGCTGACGATCCTGCGCTACCTGCAGAGCATCCTGTCCAACGTGGAGATCGCGGCCGAGCTGTCCCTGTCGGTCAACACGGTCAAGACCCACGTGCGCAACATCTACCGCAAGCTCGATGCCACCCGCCGCCGCGAGGCCGTCCGCCGAGCCCGCGCCCTCCACCTCATCTGACCCGCCTGCCCACCCCCGCCCGGCCCCTCCGCGGTGATCATGAGGTTTGCGTCCCGGGAAGGCGCTTTCCAGTACGCAAACCTCATGATCACCGGCCCGGAGGTGGCCCGGAAGTGGTCGGGTGGTCCGGGGGTGGTCGGTGGGTTACGGGGTGGCGGTGTCTACGGCCGTCAGGAGATCCGCCAGGTCGAAGTCGCCGTCGTGGCGGGTGCCGTTGACGAACAGGGTCGGGGTGGCGTGGACGCCGCTGCGGATGCCGCCCACGAAGTCCCGCCGCACCCGGTCGCCGTGCGCCTGCCGCTCCACCTCCGCGGCGACCTCGTCGGCGGGCAGGCCGAGCTGCTCCATGCCGAGCGACAGGTGCACGGGGTCGAGCTGGTCCTGGTGCTCGTAGAGCCAGTCGTGCATCGCCCAGAACTGCCCGCGCCGGCCGGCCGCCTCGGCCGCCTCGGCGGCCTGCTCCGCGTACGGGTGCATGTTGGTGATGGGGAAGTGCCGGTACACCAGCCGCACCGTGTCGGCCCGCTGTCGCAGCAGCTCCCGCAGGTTCGCGTACGCGGCTCCGCAGAACCGGCACTGGAAGTCGGCGTACTCGACGATGGTCACCGGCGCGTCCACCGGCCCGCGGACGTTGTCGTGCCCGGTCACCGGGGTCCGCAGGCGGGCGGTGACCTGGAGTGGAGTGGTCATCGGGTCACCTCAGTCATGTCTCCCAGCCTTCTCCGTGACGGGGTGAGGGTGGCTCACCCCGCCCGGGTGGTCCGGCGCCCGGCTCAGCCCAGCACCGGGGCGACCGCGATGTGGTTCTGCACCTCGCGGATGCCCGGTGCGCACCAGACGGTCCGTTCCACCTCGGCCCGCTCCGGCATCGAGTGGACCAGCCCGCCGAGCAGCACGGTGTCGCCGTGCACCCGGACGGTGATCCGCTCCGCCTCGGTGGCCCCGTTGCGGGCCAGCGCGTCGACGATCCGTACCGCCAGGTCGTGCCCGTCCGGCCGGGTGTCCGGGCGGACGGTGATGCCGTTGCTGACCCCGCGTACGCCGGTCAGCCGGGCCACGGCGCGTTCGGCGGCGCGGCGCTGGTACTCCCAGTCCACCTCGCCGTGCAGCGTCACCCAGCCCTGGGAGACGGTCACGTCGAGCCGCTCCAGCGGGGCGAACGCGTCCCACTCCAGGGCGTGTCCGGCGGCGGCGGCGATGTCCGGGTCGGTGCGTTCGGCGCCCGTGCCCAGCCGTACCGTCACGTCGTTGGCGACCGCCCGGACGCGCGCCACCCGGTGTGCCGCCCGCTCGGCGGCCCACTTCTTGGCGTAGCTGTCCACCCGGCCGGTCAGGGTGACCACGCCCTCGGCGACCGTCACGCCGATCTCGTGCGGCCGTACCCGGGGTTCCCAGGTCAGCTCGTCGAGGACGGCCGACTGGATGTCCCGGTCGGTACGGCTGATCGTCGCGATAACCATCTCTCACTCCTCACGGGATTGCTGCCCGGCGCGGCGGGTTCGCCGGGACCGATCCTGACGCGCGCCGGGGTGAGGGGGCCTCACCCGTCCCGGGTGGCGGTCCGGCGCAGCCGGTCGGCGGCCGTTCGCCGGCCCACGGCCGGCCCGTGCCGCTCGACGGCGACGCCGGCCGCGCACCACGCTCCCGGACCCGGGACGCGACGTGAGCCGCCGCGCGGGGCGGGCCGACCGGTGCCGCACTCCGGCCCGGCAGGACCGCATGAACGAGGCCGACAGCGCGGCCGACCGAGCCATAGGATCGGGGGATCCCCCGCCGTTGAAGGAGAAGCCTCCCGTGAGTCCGATCAGGACGGTCTACCTAACCGCCGCGCGCTCCGCGGCGGACCTGCTCGCCGACCCCGCCGTCGCCGCCCGCTGGGACGAGCCGAGCGCCCTGCCCGAGTTCGGCGTGGCGGGCCTGGCCGGTCACCTCGCCAGCCAGGTGCTCGGCGTCCCGGCCGTGCTGGCCACGCCCGTGCCCGACGGCGAGCCGGTCGACGTGCTCGCGCACTACGCGCGGGGCTCCTGGCTCGGCGCCCCGATCGAGGCCACGGTGAACGTCGCCATCCGCCGGGCCGGGGACGGCCTCGCCGCCGACGGTCCGGTCGCCCTTACCGAGCGGTACGCCGCCACGCTGCGCGAGTTGACCGACGCGCTGCCGGCGGAACCGTCCGACCGGGTGGTGCACCTGACCCGCGGCGCGTACTCCCTGACGCTGGACGACTACCTGACGACCCGACTGATGGAGCTGGTCGTGCACGCCGACGACCTTGCGGTCAGCGTCGGCGTGCCCACCCCGGAGCTGCCGGACGAGGTGGTGGACCCGGTGCTGACGCTGCTGGCCCGCCTCGCCGTACGCCGGCACGGGCAGCCGGCGGTGCTGCGGGCGCTGGGCCGGGCCGAGCGGGCGCCGGCGATCGTCGCCGCCCTCTGACGACCGACCCGGGGGTGTGGTGGGCGGCGAGGCGCGCGCCTGCGAGAACGACGCGGCCCCGGCCGCCCATTAGGGGGGCCGGGGCCACGTCGTCGGCGGGTGGTGCGCTCAGCCGTCGAGGCCGACGGGGGAGTTGGGGCGGTCGACGTCGACGAACTCGATGTCGTCCATCGCCCGGCCGCCCCGGCTGCCGGCGGCGCGCGCGGCGGTGCCGGCAGCCCAGCCGATCGCCGCGCCGACCAGCGCGGCGCCGATCAGCAGCGTCCACGGCAGTGCGGGCCGGCGGCCGGCGAGCGCGTCGAAGGCCAGGGTGGCCCGGCGGCGGGCCTCGTCCGCCGCGGTGCCCACGAGGTCACCGGCCTCGTCGGCAAGGCCGGAACCGCCCTGGCGGGCCGAGCGGGCGGTGTCCCGGACGCTGTCGCCGGCGGAGCTGACCGCCGTGGCCAGTTGTCGCCACGCCTGGTCCGCGATCCGCTCGGGCTTGCTGCGGCGGTCCAGCAGGTTGCTTGCGAACATGGTGGGTTACCTCCTCGGGTGCCGAAGCCGACGGCCACTTCGGACTCCGGCGTCTCACCGGCGTGTGCGGCTCGCTCCTTCCGCCTGTGCCCCGCCAGACGGTTCCGCAAACCCGGACGGGTCCGGACATCCGGCCCGGCCGTCTCGCGAGCCCGTCCGGCGGTTCGGCGCGTCCGCCCGCGTCAGCGCAGGGCGGACGCGGCGCTCACGCCCCGGGCAAAGTCGTCGTCGTCGTCGTCATCGTCACCGTCTCCGCCGCCGCCGAACCCGCAGGCCAGCAGAAGCGCCAACAGCGCGCCGGCCCCGGCAAGCGCGGCAAGTCTCCTGAGCATCGATCTTCCTCCCGGTCGCAGTCGTCGTACCCGAGCCGATGCTAGTACTCCAGCCGCACTTCGCGGAGCCGTTGTCTTCGCTGGTAGTGGTGACGGCGAGGAAGGCGTGCGCGCACATAGCGAGAGTTGTGTGGCGATACCACGCGTCGTGGCGGCGCACCTGGTAATCGTCCAGGCCGACCTGTCCCTTGGCGGTATGGAAGCACTCCTCGATGGCCCACCGGGTTCCGGCCACAGGGATGAGTTCCTCGTCGTCGGTGTCGGCCGGTCCGTAGCACAGGTGGTAGGCGTGCTCGGTCGGGTCGGTGATCGACCGGCGGTCCCTTAGAGCGTGTCTCAGGTGGCAGTCGGCTGACCTTGGTGGTAGATCTCTTCTACTGTGGACGACCGGTTGATCTCAGAGTGGGTGCCTGACGAG
>NZ_JBEZEV010000104.1:0-21070 GCF_040649055.1 Micromonospora sp. NPDC049060 | reverse complement strand
ACGCCATGGTGGAGGGTCGCGAGGTGGTCCAGCCGGAGGAGGTCGAGGAGGCTCCGGCTGCGGCGGCTTCGCGGACGGCAACTGTCCAAGATTCACGCCTCGGGGTGCCAGCCGGCCGCGAGCAAAGCGCGGCGGAGGGAGTCGGCCACCTCGTCGGGGCGGGCGCGGATCAGCCACGCCGGGAAGCGCAGGATGCGGTCCCCCGAGGTCCAGACGTCGTTCTGGCGACGCATGTCGACCGCCCAGTGCCGGACGTCCATGTGGTGCGCGCCGTCGATCTCGACATGCAACCCCCACTCCCGCCAGTACGCGTCGAGCCACCGTGTCCGCCCGGAGGCGTCGACGCGCCGCTGCTGAAGGTGAGGCGCGGGCAGGCCGTGGCGGCGGCAGAGCCGGACGAAATCGATCTCCGAGAGCGCCTCAGCGCCACCCGCGATGTCCGCCACGGTCTGCCGGATCAACGCCCTCCGACGGGCCCGGGGCAGCGCGTCCAGCACCGCCGACAACTCCGCCGGTGTGACCCGTCGCTGCTGACAGCCGGCCGCCAGCACCGCCTGCGCCTCGTCGACGGTGCGGGCCCAGCCGGCCGCGTCCACCAGTGCCCGGGCGGTGGTGGTGCGCGGCGGCCGGGCGAGCTGGAGGTGTGCCGCTGGCAGCACCGACGCGCGGTGCACGACGACCGCCGGCATGTCGATCGGCAGCCGGCCCAGCACGGTGCGCCCCGCCCGCCGGTGCGCCGGCACGAGCACGTGCAGCGGCTCACGCCGCAGTCCGCGTACGCCCGCCTCGGCGGCAGCCGTCGGGCCGGCCAGGACAGCACCGGAGCCCGCGGCGAGGACGGCGACCCACAGCTGCTGGTCCCGGGTCAGCCGGCCGTTGCCCATCAGCACGACGCCCCGGCAGATCGCGCGCCACCGCCCGGAGCGCACGCGTCCGCGTACGGTGCCCTCGGTCAGCGTACGGATCGCCTGGGCGGTGGTGACGACGCCGGCCTGCTCGAACGCCAGCCAGTCGAGCGCGTCGGCCTCGTCGGCCGGGAGGTCGGGGTGCACCCGTCCCACCCTCGCCGCCGGCCGCCCCGCCCGCCGCCCCGCGCGGGGATCCCGGGCGGTAGCCGCCCGGGATTCGGGGCATTCCCCACGGCGTGACACTGCTGACGGTGGGGCACGGGGCGGCGGACCGGGAGCGGCTGGGCGAGCTGCTGACGGGGGCCGGGGTCGCGCTCGTCGTGGACGTGCGGCGGTTCCCGGCCAGCCGGACCAACCCCGACGTACGCCGGGAGGAACTGGCCCGCTGGCTGCCGGCGGCCGGCGTGGACTACCGCTGGGAACAGCGCCTCGGCGGGCGGCGGCACACCCCGGCCGGCACCGACGAGCCGGACACCTGGTGGACCGTGGCCGCCTTCCGGGCGTACGCGGCGTACACCCGTACCGCCGACTTCCGGGCGGCGCTGGAGGCGGTGCTGGCGGACGCGGCGGTCCGGACCACGGCGGTGATGTGCAGCGAGAGCGTCTGGTGGCGCTGCCACCGGCGGCTGATCGCCGACGTCGCCGTGCTGGGGCACGACGTGCCGGTGTCCCACCTGATGCCCGACGGCCGGCTCGCCCCGCACCGCCCCGCCGACGGCGCCCGCCGGCTGCCCGACGGCGACCTCGTCTGGGACGGCTGACGGCCGGCCGTCCGTCCGGCTGACGGACGGGACAGTTGACCGACGGGCGGGACAGCTGACTGCGGGTGGCGCGGCCGACCGACGGGCAGGACAGTTGACCGACGGGTGGCGCGGCTGATTGCGGGTGGCGCGGCTGACCGACGGGCGGGAACGGCTGACCGCGTTCCGGGGCGGGCGTCCGGCTCAGTCGGCCAGGTCGTCGGCGAGCAGGTCCATCAGCAGCCCGTCGTGCCAGCGCCCGTCCTCGCCGCGCTCGTAGCGGCGCAGCACCCCGACGGGGCGGAAGCCGACCTTCGCGTACGCCCGGACGGCCGCCGTGTTCGCCGCCGCCGGGTCGATGGTGAACCGGTGGTGGCCGTGCTCGTCGATCAGGTGCCGGACCAGGGTGCGGATCGCGTCCCCGCCGAGCCCGGCGCCGCGTACCGCCGGGTCGAGGAAGACGTCCATGCTGGCGTGCCGGTAGTCGGGGTCGTCCTCGGCGTACCACTGGATCGCGCCGACCACCCGGCCGTCGTGCTCGATCGCGTACACCGTCAGGGCCTCGTCGGCGAGGTCGGCCCGGACGGCGGCGACCAGGTCGTCGCCGCCGCGCCACCAGCGCCGGACCTCCGGGTTGGCCCGGATCGCGGCGAGCGCCGGCACGTCCCCGGCGCCCGCCGGCCGCAGGGTCACCGCCCGGCCGCGCAGCATCCCCTCAGCCCCGGATCTCGCCGTGCTCGACGCAGACCGCCGCCCAGCCGACCGGCAGCACCTGCACCTTCATCCGGCGGCGGCAGTGCGCGCAGAAGCGCGGCGGCTCCAGCTCCCGGGCCGCCGCGCACCCGTCGTGCGACCCGGCCGCCACGGCCTCGCCGCAGCGGTCGCACCAGGCGGCCGACGTCCCGCCGGCCGCCGTCGCCGCGTCACTCGTCGTCACCGCGGCGCTCACAGCGTCGCGGAGAGCGCCTTGACCGGCATCTTCAGGTCGTCGAGCAGCTCCAGGTCGGCCGTCGCCGGCCGGCCCAGCGTGGTCAGGTAGTTGCCGACGATGACCGCGTTGATGCCGCCGAGGAGACCGTCGCGGGTGCCCAGGTCACCGAGGGTGATCTCCCGGCCGCCCGCGTACCGCAGGATGGTGCGCGGCATGGCCAGCCGGAAGGCGGCGATGGCGCGCAGCGCGTCCTTGCCCTCCACCACCGGCCGGTCGCCCAGCGGGGTGCCGGGGCGGGGGTTGAGGAAGTTCAGCGGCACCTCGTGCGGGTCCAGCTCGGCGAGCTGCGCGGCGAACTCGGCCCGCTGCTCCACCGTCTCGCCCAGGCCGAGGATGCCGCCGCAGCAGACCTCCATGCCGGATTCGCGGACCATCCGCAGGGTCTCCCAGCGCTCCTCCCAGGAGTGCGTGGTGACCACGTTGGGGAAGTAGGAGCGGCAGGTCTCCAGGTTGTGGTTGTAGCGGTGCACGCCCATGTCGACCAGCTCGTCGACCTGCTCCTTGCTGAGCATGCCCAGCGACGCGGCGACCTGGATGTCGACCTCGGCCTTGATCGCGGCGACGCCCTCGCGCATCTGCTTCATCAGCCGGGCGTCCGGGCCGCGCACGGCCGCCACGATGCAGAACTCCGTCGCCCCGGTCGCCGCGGTCTGCTTCGCCGCCTCGACCAGCGAGGGGATGTCCAGCCAGACCGACCGGACCGGGGAGGTGAACAGGCCCGACTGCGAGCAGAAGTGGCAGTCCTCCGGGCACCCGCCGGTCTTCAGCGAGACGATCCCCTCGACCTCCACCTCGGGCCCGCACCACCGCATCCGCACCTCGTGGGCGAGCTGGAGGGCGGCGGGCAGCTGCTCGTCGGGCAGGTTCAGCACGGCGAGGACGCCGGCCTCGTCGAGACCGACGCCGTTCTCCAGCACCTGGGTTCGGGCCTGGTCGAGGATCTCTGGCATGGCTCGTACCCTACAAGGCCACCTGGCCGGGATGAACGGCCCGCGTGTCGGCACCCGGACGCCGGGGTGGACACGCCGGGCGCTGGCCGGCGGGTGGTAATTTCGCCCGGCGGAAGCGGCCGACGGCGGCCGGCCGGGCGGCGTGGGGGTGACGGTGGCGGACTGGCTGGCGGCGCTCGACCGCCGCGCCGAACTGCGCGCGAAGGCGGGACTGACCCGCCGGCTGCGACCGCGGGCCGCCGGCGACGCCGTGGTCGACCTGGCCGGCAACGACTACCTCGGCCTGGCCACCCACCCCGAGGTCACCGCCGCGGCGGCGCGGGCGCTGTCGGCGTACGGGCTGGGGGCCACCGGGTCGCGGCTGGTGCGGGGCTCCACCGACGCCCACCACGCGCTCGAGGACGCCCTCGCCGACTGGCTCGGCGCCGAACGGGCACTCGTCTTCTCCTCCGGCTACCTGGCCAACCTCGGGGCGGTCCGGGCGCTGGTGCGGCCCCGTACGCTGCTCGTCTCCGACGCCCACAACCACGCCTCCCTGATCGACGGCTGCCGGATCTCGGGCGCGGAGACCGTGGTGACCCCGCACGCCGACGTCGCGGCGGTGGCCGCCGCGCTCGCCGCCGCGCCCGGCCGGCCGGCGGTGGTCGTCACCGAGTCGGTTTTCTCCGTCGACGGCGACCTCGCCCCGCTGGCCCGGCTGCACGCCGTCGCCCGGGAGCACGGCGCGCTGCTGCTGGTCGACGACGCGCACGCCCTCGGCGTGACCGGCCCGGCCGGCGCCGGGGGTGTCGCCGCCGCCGGCCTCGCCGGCCAGCCCGACGTGGTCGTCACCGCCACCCTCTCCAAGGCCCTCGGCGGCGCGGGCGGGGTGGTCGCCGGGCCGGCGGAGTTCGTCCGGCACGTGATCGAGACCGGCCGGACCTTCATCTTCGACACCGCGCTGCCCCCGGCCGTGGGCGCGGGCGTGCACGCCGCCGTCGGGCTGGCCCGCGACGGCGACGACCTGCGCGCGGAACTGGCCGAGCGGGCCGCCCTGGTCGTCCGCCGGCTGGGCGCCGCCGGGCTGGCGGTCTCCGCCCCCGACGGCGCGGTCGTCTCGGTCACCGCCCCCGGCCCCGAGGCGGCGAGCGCCTGGGCGGCCGACTGCCGCGACCGGGGAGTGGCCGTCGGCTGTTTCCGGCCCCCGTCCACGCCGGACGGCCGGTCCCGGCTGCGGCTGACCATCGGCGCCGGCATCCCCCGGGCGGACTTCGAGCGGGCCCTGGAGACCATCGTGGAGGCAGCACCATGACCGGGCCGTGGCGTGGGCCGGTGCTGGTGACCGGCACCGACACCGACGTCGGCAAGACGGTGGTCACCGCGGCGATCGCGGCCGCCGCGCAGGCGGCCGGTCTGCGGGTCGCGGTGGTCAAGCCCGCCCAGACGGGTACGGCCGGCGGCGAGCCGGGCGACGTCGACGCGGTCAACCGGCTGGCCGCCCCGCTGACCGGCCGGACGCTGGCCAGCTTCCCCGATCCGCTCGCCCCGCTGGCGGCGGCCCGGGTCGCCCAGCTGGAGCCGCTGGAGCTGGACACCGTTGTCGACGCGGTCGGCGAGGAGGCCGACAAGCACGACCTGGTGCTCGTCGAGGGCGCGGGCGGCCTGCTCGTACCGATGGGGCTGTGGCCGGAGGGGAAGCCCTGGACGGTGGCGGACCTGGCGGTGGCGCTGGGCTGCCCGGCCGTGGTGGTGACCCGGGCCGGCCTGGGCACCCTGAACCACACCGCGTTGACGCTGGAGGCCCTGGAACGTCGGGGGGTGCCGGCGGGCGTGGTGGTCGGCGCCTGGCCGGCGGCGCCGGAGCTGGTGCACTGGGCCAACCTGACCGACCTGGTGCCGAGGCTGATGGGCGCCCTGCCGGCCGGGACCGGGGCGATGGATCCGGGGGTCTTCCGCCGGTCCGCGTCGGGCTGGCTCACCCCCGCCCTGTACGGGGTGCTCGACGACTGGCGCGCGTGGGCCGAGGAGATCAGCTGAGCACCTGACTTTCGTCGGTGCCGGCGCAGGTCGGGCGTGGGTAGCCTGACCGCCGTGGGGAACTGGTGGTCCGTCCGGGTGGGCGGCGCGGTGCGGTCCCGGGAGGTCGTCCGGCGGCGGCTCGGCGACCTGCTCCTGTGGGCGACGACCGCTGCCCCGATCGCGTACGCGCTCGTCACCCCGCCGCACTCGGGGCCGGCCACCGCCCGGCTGGCCGGCGCGCTGCTGCTGCTCGCGGTGGCGGTCGCGGTGAGCCGGCGTTGGCCGGTGGTCGCCCTGGTCGGGGTGGTGCTCGGGTCGTTGCTGGACGGCAACTTCCTCTTCGCGATCCCGGTGTTCAGTTATCTGACCGGTCGCCGCAGCGCCACCGCCCGTACGGCCGCCGTCGCCTTCGCCGTGCTCGCGGCCGGCGGCACGGCGCTCAACCTGGGGCTGCTCGGCACCGGCGCGGCCACCTGGTTCCTGCTCGCCTCGGTGCTGCTCTTCGCCGGGGTGTTCCCGTGGCTCGTCGGGCGGTACCGGCGGCAGCAGGCCGCCCTGACCGAAGCCGGCCGCCGGCACGCCGAGGCGCGGGAGCGCGAGCGGCGGGGCACCGCGGAGCGGGTCCGACTGCGGGAACGGGCCCGCATCGCCCAGGAGATGCACGACTCGCTCGGGCACGACCTGAGCCTGATCGCCCTGCGCGCCGCCGCCCTGGAGGTGGCCGACGACCTGGCTCCCCGACACCGGGCTGCCGCCGCGGAGCTGCGGGCCAGCGTCGGCGTCGCCACCGAGCGGCTGCACAGGATCATCGGGGTACTCCGGGAGCCGGACGGCGCGGCGACCACCCGGCCGGCCGACGAGAGCGTCACCGAGCTGGTCGACGGGGCCCGGGAGGCGGGCATGGCGGTGCGGCTGGACGGCGCGCAGGCCCTCGCGCAGCTGCCGCCGATGGCCGCGTACGCCGCGCACCGGGTGGTCCGCGAGGCGCTGACCAACGCCGCCCGGTACGCCCCCGGCGCGTCGGTCAGCGTCGTGCTGGCCGCCGACGGCGACCGGATCGACGTGGCCGTCGTCAACGACCCACCACCGGCGGGCCCACTGCCCGGCCCGCCGTCCACCGGTTCCGGCCTGCTCGCCCTCGCCGAGCGGGTCCGGCTCGCCGGCGGCGTCCTGACGACCGGTCACCAGGACGGTGGCGGCTTCGCCGTCCGTGCCCGCCTGCCGGCGGCGGCCCGGGCGGTCGCCGACGCGCTCCCGTCGGGTGGAGGCGACTCCGGCCCCGCCAGCGGCTGGCGGCCGGCGGGTGGCTGGTCGGCGGGCGAGGCGGACGGGCCGGGGCTTCCGGTCGCCCCGGGTGCGGGCGCCGACGCGTCGGACGGTGGGGCGCCGGGGGATCGGCCGGGCGAGGCCGAGCGGCGGCTGCGCGACGCCCGCCGGCGGGTCCGGCGCAGCCTGCTGACGGCGCTCGGCGCCCCGGCGGGCCTCGCGCTGGTCCTCTCCCTCGTCTACTACCCGGTCGCCACCGCCGGTACGGTCCTCGACGACCGGGCCTTCGCGCGGATGCCCGTGGGCGCGCAGCGCGCCGAGCTGACCGGGCTGCCCCGACGGCAGTCGGCCCCGCCCGCCGGGACGGCGCGTCCCGGCTGCGAGCACTACACCGACGGCAACTTCCCCCTGGCCCAGCCGACGTGGCGGCTCTGCTTCGTCGAGGGCCGGCTGGTCAGCAAGGAGCGGATCGACGGATGAACGCCGACACGGCCGGCCCGGTGCGGGTCGTCCTCGCCGACGACGAGGCGATGATCCGGGCGGGCGTCCGGGCGATCCTGGCCACCGATCCGGGCATCGAGGTGGTGGCCGAGGCCGGGGACGGCCGGGCCGCGGTGGAACTCGTCCGGGCGCACCGGCCCCGGGTGGCGCTGCTGGACATCCGGATGCCGAGGCTGGACGGGCTCACCGCCGCCGCCGAGATCCGCCGGCTCGTGCCGGAGACGGCGACGCTCATGCTGACCACGTTCGGCGAGGACGACCACGTCGCCCGGGCGCTCGGGCACGGGGCGAGCGGATTTCTGCTCAAGGCCGGCGACCCACGCGAGTTGATCGCCGGGGTGCACGCCGTCGCCGACGGCGGCGCGTACCTGTCACCGCAGGTGGCGCGTCGGGTCATCGAGCTGGGCGGTGACCGGCTGGCCCGCCGGCCGGTGGCCCGGGACCGGCTGGCGGGGCTGACCGAGCGGGAGCGGGAGGTGCTCGCGCTGGTCGGGGCGGGCCTGTCCAACGCCGAGATCGCCCGCCGGCTGCACCTGGTCGAGGGGACCGTGAAGAGCTACCTGACGAGCGTCTTCACCCGCCTCGAGGTGCGTAACCGGGTGCAGGCGGCGATCCTCGCGTACGAGGCGGGGCTGGTCGAGCCGACCGGCTGACCCGCCCCACCCCGCGCCCGGCTCACGCGTCGCGGCGGCGCAGCGCGGCGCGGCCCAGCAGCAGTGCCGCGCCGGCCCAGCCGGCGAGCAGGAGGAACCCGACCGGCGCCGGGTACGGGTCGGTGTCCCCGGCCAGGAAGTGCCCGCCGGCGACCCCCGGGAAGGCGTCGGCGATCCGGTTCAGCACGGCGATGTCCGGCTCCTGCAACGACAGCGGAACGATCATCAGCGTGGCGACGAGCACGGTCAAGGTGAGCACCGCGCTGCGCAGGGCCGCGCCGAGCCCGAGGGCCAGCACGCCGACCAGCGCCAGGTAGGTCGCCACCGCCAGGACGTCGCCGACGGTGCCGCCCGCCGGCGCGGCGCCCCAGCGGCCGAGCACCGGCCGTGCCACCAGCGCGCCGACCGCGCCGAGCAGCAGCCCGAGCGCGAACGTCACCGCCCCGGTCACCACGGCCTTGGCCAGCAGCACCCGGCCGCGCGACGGCGTGCACTGCAAGGTGGTACGGATCGTGCCGCTGGTGAACTCGCTGGTGATCACGAGCAGGCCCAGCGCCAGCACGGCGTACTGGGTCAGCTCGACCGAGCCGATCACGATGCTGCCGACGGTGACGATCCCGGCGTCGTCGGCCGGGTCGTCGTTGGTGTTCGCGTTGGCGGCGTAGATGGCAAGCTGACCGGCGGTGGCGGCCATCAGCAGCACCCCGGCCAGCAAGGACCACCAGGTGGAACGCACGGACCACAACTTGGTCCACTCGGCGGAGATCGTGTTCATCGTGCCTCGCTCACGGTCGGGGTGCCGGCGTACTCGACGCTGTCGGCGGTCAGTTCCATGAAGGCCTGTTCCAGGGAGGCCCCGTGCGGGCTGAGCTCGTGCAGCCGCACTCCCAGCTCGTACGCCACGTCGCCGATCCGCTCGACGGTGGCGCCCGTGACGGTCAGCTCGTCGGGGCCGGCCGGCTCGACGGCGGCCCCGGCGGCGGTGAGACGCCCGGCGAGGGCGGCGAGGCCGGCCGGCTGCGGGCTGCGTACGCGCACGGCCACCGCGCTGCCGGCGATGACCTCGTCGATCGGGGCGTCGGCGAGCAGGCGACCCCGGCCGATCACCACCAGCCGGTCGGCGGTGAGCTGCATCTCGGTCATCAGGTGGCTGGAGACGAAGACCGTCCGGCCCTCGTCGGCCAGGGAGCGCATCAGCTGCCGGACCCAGCGCACCCCGTCCGGGTCGAGGCCGTTGACCGGCTCGTCGAACATCAGCACCGGCGGGTCGCCGAGCAGCGCCCCGGCGATGCCGAGCCGCTGGCCCATGCCGAGGGAGAGGGTGCGGCCCGGCTTGGCGGCGGCACGGGCGTCCAGCCCCACCGTGGCGAGCACCTCGTCCACCCGGCGGTCCGGTATCCCGTTGCTGCGGGCCATCGCGAGCAGGTGCGCCCGACCCGAGCGGGCGGGATGGACGGCCCGGGCGTCGAGCAGCGCGCCGACCTCGCGCAGCGGGCGCCGCAGCTCCCGGTACGCCCGCCCGCGCACGAGCGCCTGCCCGGCGGTGGGCCGGTCCAGCCCGAGGATCATCCGCATGGTGGTGGACTTGCCCGCGCCGTTCGGACCGAGGAACCCGGTGACCCGCCCCGGCCCGATGTCGACGGTCAGCGCGTCGACGGCGGTCGTGCCCCCGAACCGCTTCGTCAACCCACGTAATGTGATCATGCGCCGACGCTAGGTCCGGAACCCCCGCCCCGGCCGCGCCCGAACGGCACCACCGTCCACTGACTTTCGTCGAGTCCCGCCACCACCTCTCCACACGGGCCGCCACCTCTCCCACAAGGCTGCCGCCTCTCCCATGCGGATCGCCGCCGTTCTCACACGGCTGCCGCCTCTCACGTGGGCTGCCGCCTCGCCGGCGCCGGCGGGACGCGTGCCCGCCGTCCTCCCACGCGGGCTGCCGCCGCTCTCACACGGCTGCCATCTCTCCCACACGGGTCGCCGCCGCTCTCACACGGCCGCCACCTCTCCCGCACAGGCCGCCGCCGCGACGCGCTCACCGCCCGCCAACGCAGCCCCCGGTGCCGCCTCGCCGGTGGTGACCGGTGGTGATCAGGACGCCATGGACCTTAAAACCGCCGGCAAAGGTCCATGGCGTCCTGATCACCGAGCCGCGTGCCGCACATCGAGCCGGGTGCCGCACATCGAGCCGGGTGCCGCACACCGAGCGGGGGTGTGTCCGTTGGCGGGCACTCCCGGAGAGCACCTCACCCCGGGCCGGTGCGGTACTGGCGTTGGCGGGCCGGTCAGCGGCGGCGGACGACGAACGCGTCGGGCATCCGGAAGGTCAGGTTGTCCGGGCACCACGGCGGGCGGAGCACGCTGACGCCGTCCAGCAGCGGGGCGGTCTCCGTGACCACCACGGCCGCCTCCATCCGGGCCAACTGGTCGCCGACGCAGCGGTGCACGCCCGCCCCGAAGGCCAGGTGCCGGCGGGAGCCGCGCTGCCCGGGTCGGAACTCGTCCGGCGCGTCGACGGTGGCCGGGTCGCGGCCGGCGCGGGCCAGCCAGAGCACGATGCTGGTGCCCGCCGGCACCGCCGTCCCGCCCAGCGTGGTGTCCACCGCCGCCACCCGCCGCCAGGTGACGATCGGCGGCTCCAGCCGCAGCCCCTCCTCGACGACGTCGGCGACCGGGACGGTGCCGTCGCGCAGGCCGGCCAGCACGGCCGGCTCGCCGGTCAGCCGGTGCAGCAGCAGGGTGAGGAACTGCGAGGTGGTCTCCTGGCCGGCCACCAGCAGGAAGAACAGCGCGCCCACCACCACGTCGGGCGGGTGCCCGGCGGCCCGCAGCGACCCGGCCAGCCCGCCCCCGGTCGCGGCGAACTCCCGCAGCACCCGGTGGAAGCGGCCCACCTCGGCGGCGAGGGCCTGCTGCCGGTCGGCGTCCAGGGGCGCCCAGAACAGTTCCAGCGCGGCGCGGGCGAACGCCTTCACCGCGCCGACCGGCGCGTCCGGCAGCTCGACCAGCCGGGCCAGCACCAGCAGCGGCAGGTCGGCGGCGAGCTGGGCGTACAGGTCCACCGACCCGCCGGCGTCCAGGGTGGCGGCGATCCCGCCGACGCGCTCCCGGACCAGGTCGGTAAGCCAGGGCCGCTGCGCGGCGACCCGCGTCGGGTGCAGGGCGTCGGCGACGATCGCCCGGATCGCCGGGTGGCTGGCGCCACCGTTGTTCGCCAGGGTCGGCGGCAGCCGGAACCGGTGCCCGGCCAGCACCCGCAGCGCGGCCACCGGGATCGGGGTCACCGCGTCCAGCGCGTTGTCCGGCCGGTACGTCGCCGGATCGGTGAGCACCTCACGGACCAGGGCGTGCCGGGTCACGACCAGGTGCGCGACCCCCACGTGGTCGCGTACCCGGGCCACGTCCGGCCAGTGCGCGTCGGCGGTCTGCGCCCAGCTCCGGAACAGCACGCCGACACGCTAGCGGCCCGCCCCCGGCAGCCCCGCCCGCAACTGCCACACCGTGGTGCGCTTCACCCGTACGCTCTCCAGCGTCTCGGGCACCGGCACGTCGTAGACGGCCAGCTCGTCGAAGCGGTCGTGGGGCAGGAAGGCCCGGCCGGGGTCGCCGACCAGCACCTGGGCCCCGGCGCGGGCGGCCCGGAGCAGGAAGCGCAGCACCCGGTTGGCCATCGCCTGGCTGTAGAACACGTCCCCGGCGAGCACCACCTCGGCCCCACCGGCGTCGCCGTCGAGGACGTCGCCGAGTTCGGCGTCGACGCGTACCCCGTTGGCCTCGGCGTTGACCGCGACGGCCGCGACGGCCAGCTCGTCGATCTCCACGGCGCGCACGGCGGCGGCACCGGCCCGCGCGGCGGCGATGGCGACCAGGCCGGAGCCCGCGGCGAGGTCCAGCACCCGGCGGCCGGCGACCAGTTCCGGGTGGTCGGTGACATACCGGGCCAGCGCCTGCCCGCCGGCCCACGCGAAGGCCCAGAACGGCGGCGGCTGCGCGCTGCGGAACTCGCCCTCCGTCAGCTCCCACAGGCCGATGGCGTCGTCCGCCTGGTGCAGCCGCACCTCGGGGACGAAGGCGACCGGGGAGAGACTGGCGTGCAGGCGGACGAAGGCGGCGGAGAGGTCGGACACGCCGGCGATTGTCCCCCGCCACCCGAACCCGCCGACCGGCGCCACCCCGGATCGCCCCCGATCGGCGGCCGGTCGAGGGCCGCCCCGACCGGCCGCCGCAAGCCGGTCGCCGTCGCGCGGTCACCCCTCGGCCGGTCGCCGCCGCGCGGTCGTCGGGGCCGGGCGTGTCGCGGGGAGGGGGTGACCGGTTCACCACCGTCGGTGAAATCGGCCCCCGCGCTTGGCGACCGGTGCGAACACGCCCGTCTACCGGCCGGCCGGCGGCGCTGGCAGCGTTGCGGGTTGGCGGCGACCGACGGGAGGTGGGAACGGTGGCGACCGTGTGGCGGTACGCGCTACGGGCCGGGTTGGTGCTCGGCTGCCTGACCGGGGCGGGTCTGCCCGCGCCCGCGCAGGCGGCCTTCGCCACCGAGTTGAGCGGCCTGCCGGACGAGTTCACCGCCGGGGGCCGGGTGGAGACCGTCTCCGCCGTGGTCTCCCGCGACGACGGCGGCTGCGTCAAGGTCCGCTGGTCGATGGTGCTGCGGGTGCGCGGGATGCGGCTCGACCAGGTCAGGGTGGACCGGGTCGAGGAGACCGGCTCGTTCCCGCTGGACATCCGCGCCGACGGGGACGTGGCCCGGCTGACCGATCGCCGGCTCGACCCGGGCACGCTCTGCCCCGGGCGGACGGTCACCGCCCGCTACCGGTTGGCCTTCGCCGGAGACGTCACCCGGGGGCGGATCACGCTGGCGGCGGAGGCGTACGACGCGAACCTGCGGCTGCTGTCCCGACAGACGGCGACGCGGTCGGTGGTCGGGTCGGCCGCGCGGACGGCCGCGCCCGAGGAGCCGGAGTCCCGCCCTGCCCCGGCGGACACGACCGGACCGGCCGGGGAGACCGGGCGAGCGGCGGAGCCGGGGGCGTCGCCCGCCACCGACGAGCCGGGGACTGACGAGCCGGTGACTGACGACTTGGCGACCGACGAACCGGTGGCCGCCGGGGCATCGCCGGCGGCCGGCACGGGGCGGCCGGTGGCGAGGGCCGGTGGGTTCGGGATCGTGCAGGCAGCGTTCCTGCTCGGTGGGCTGCTGCTCTCGCTCGGCCTCGGCCTGCTGCTGCGGCTGCGTCACCTGACCCGGGCGGCCGGCGCGGACGACGACGTCGGGCCGGACCGGCGCTGGGAACGGGCCGTCGTGCCCGGACGGTGGCGGGCGGCGCGCCGCTGACCGAGGGCCACAGGTACGACTGTCCGGCGGAGGCACGGGGACGCGTGCCCGGCGGCGGTCCGCCCGGGTCGACGGCCGGAGGTGGTCCGTCGGGGCCGGCCGGCACGCCGACCGGCCCCGACGGGCGGTCACTTCGAGAACGCCTGGAACTCGGCGATGCGCACCTGCGTACGCGCCGGGCTGGCCGTCGCGCAGTCGGTGGTGGTCGCCGGGTCGTCGTCCTGCTCACCGGCGTACGCGGGGCCGCCGGTGCACTGACTGGCCAGCACCTCCAACCGCAGGTGGGTGGCCAGCGTGGTCGGCACCGCGAACTCGCGCAGGTTGATGTCCGGCACGTACGCCCGGTACGCGCCGCCCGGGAACGCGTCCGGCGCGCTGGTGTGGATCCGCCGCCAGTTCGCCGGATCCGCGCAGTCGGTCGTCTTCGCGTTGCACGCCGACACCGCGAACGAGCGCAGCGCGCTGAGGGCGTTCTGGCCGCCCGCGTCGGCGTCGCCGGCGATCGCCGGGCGCAGCATGGCGCTGACGTTCACCCGCTTCACGACCTGCGGCGCGTCCCCGGGCAGCGCCACGGTCACCTGCCGCCCGGCCACCCCGTCCAGGGAGGCCCAGTTGGTGGCCTCGGTGTCGTCGGCGATGCGGTCCAGGTTGACGCCGTCACCGGTGACCGTCGCGCCGGACGCCGTGGACGCCAGGTTCCGGCTCATCCGCAGGTCGACGTACCCCTGCTTGCCGGCCTTGGCGATCACGGTCAGCCGCTGGTGGCCGAAGCCGGGCGCGACGGCGAGCAACTGGTACGTGCCGGGCACCAGCTCGACGGTGTCCGGCAGGGCGGTGGCGGGGTCGGTGTCGGCCACGGGCACCGCCCGCGCCTCGTACGCCCCGACGTACACGCGGATCGGCGCGTCTGCGCTGTCGCCCTTCGGGCGCAGGGTGAGCACGGCGTTGTCGGCGCCCGGGGCGGCGAAGCTCGGCGTCGGGTCCGTGTCGGCGGCGCCGTTGGTGGCGGCGTCGCGGCCCATTCCGGAGCGGGCGAACTCGGCCCAGAGCAGGTCCTGGTTGGCGCCGCCGAAGCGCAGCAGGTCGGCGGTGAGCATGTTGTCCCGCATGTCGAGCATGCTCACCTGGCTGGCGGCCTGGAGCAGGAACGAGTCGAAGACCAGCTGCGACCAGCGCCGGTTGCCCGGGCACTGCTCCACCGCCACCGTGCCGCGCGCGCAGTCGAGCTGCCGCTGCGGGGTGCCGACGCCGTAGCGCTTCATCATCGCGGCGCGCACCCGGAAGTTGGTGGCGCTCCAGATCTCGCCGTCGGCGTGCACGGCCGGACCGCCGGTGTTGTAGCCGACGTCGGAGTAGTTCAGCGGGCTGCGGCTGAAGTCGTGGTTGCGGATGCCGCTGACCAGGTTGCCGGTGACGTAGCCGCCGGTGACGTAGGGCGTCTCGCCGGGGGCGCGCAGCCCGTGCTGGAACAGGTACTCGGCGGCGAGCAGGTCGCTCCACGACTCGCCCATCGAGCCGCCCTGGTGCCCGCTGATGCCGCTGTCCGGGCCGGCGATCATGCGGTTGGTGATGGCGTGGGTGTACTCGTGCCCGATCACCGTCATGTCGTAGTCGCCGTCCACGCAGGGCGGGTACGGACCGCCGGCCTGCGGCTGCCACAGGTACATGTTGGTGGTCGGCGGCAGGCCGTCGCGCGGCGTGCCCTGGTTGGCGTTGTTGCGGTTGCCGCTCAGCGCACCCTGCTGGGCGCGGCCCTGCTCGGCGTCGCCGCCCAGGCCCTGCGGGGTCAGGTTGACCGCCTGGAGGTTCCAGGTCGCCTCCGTGAAGCCCAGGTGCCAGGCCCAGTCGTGCATCCGGTTGTGCATGGCGAACAGGTTGGCGATCGCGGCGTCGCCGTCGTTGCGCTGCGCCGAGGTGAACACCTCCGGGTTGCAGCGGGCCTGGTGCCACTGGTCGGTGAACGGGTACTCGTAGCGGCGCTCCGGGCTGGGCGTGGCCGGTACGGCCGGCGTGCCGCCGCCCCAGGACAGCACGGTGTTGGCGGAGTTGCCGCGGGCGGTGCCGGTCGGCGTGCCGGTGGCCGCGTCGACGTCCCAGGGCTGGCCGGTCGCCGGGTCGCGGAAGGCCGCCTGGCAGCCCGGCGCCGGGTCGCCGCACCAGCGCACCCGGGGGTCCTGCCCGGGGCCGAGGTCGCGCGGCGGGGTGGCCGGGAAAACCGCCCAGCTCGGGTTGTCCGAGTCGAAGTCGACCAGGTCCTCGCGGACCAGCACCTGCCCGGTGATCCCGTCGACGTAGGTGGTGAACGCCGCCGGGTGGTCGGTGTTGGCGCCGATCAGGGTCACCTCGTAGGCGGCGCGGGGCCCGTCGAGCGGGGTGGGCACGGCGACGGCGCGGACGCTGTGGCTGCGTACCGCCTCGGCGGTCAGGCCGGCGTCGGCGCGCGCCGCAGCGTACGCCTGCTCGTCGGTGAGGGTGGCCGGCGTCGGCGCGTCGGTGTCCCGGGACAGCGAGGAGCTGACCGCGAGGACCTTGCCGCCGGCGACCGCGACGGTGACCAGGCCGTCGTGCCCGGCCGGCAGGTCGCCGAAGCGCTGCCGGAGGGTGACGACCGCGCCGGCGCCGACCGGGCGGACCAGCACCCGGTCCATCGCGTCGACCGCCGCGGCGTCCAGGCCGAAGAGGTCCTGGTGCCCGGTGAGGTACGCGCGGGCGGCCGCCTCCGGCTCGGCGGGCAGTCCGGTGGCGAGGGGCGCGCTGCCGGGGCCGAGCGCGTGCGGGGTGCCGAGCCGGTTCCAGCGGGCGTCCGGGTCGGCCCTGCGCGCCAGGCCCCGCTGCCGCGCGTCGGGGGCGGCGGTACCGGGGCGGTTGTCGACGTCGGCGTGCTGGTGCTGCCCCTCGGCGAACGGGCCGGAGCGCCGCTCGGCGGAGGCGCCGCCGGTGGGGGCGGCTGCGGTGGGTCCGGTGGGCAGCAGCGCGGCCGCCACCGCGGTCGCCGCCAGGACGGGGATGAGCCGGCGACGACGCCGACTCATCCAGGGTGTCCACTCCGGTTGTGCCACGGGACCTCCTCGTGGGAGCGGGGTGGCCGGCCTTCCGCCGGCCCGCGCAGCGCGGTAACGCATGCGCATCTGTGGATATCAGCCCGCCTGGGTGGGGACAAGGGTCGCGCCTACTCAAGGCGGCCCGGCGCGTCGCGGGAGCCCTCGCGGATGCCGGAGCGTCGCCCCCTCCCCGCGCTGGTTTCGACAAAAACAGTCCCTTGTACACGGACGTGACGGCTGTCACAGTCGAGGGAGGACCGCGACAGAGCGGAGGCCGGCCATGGCCCTCGACCCCACAGCGCCCGCCACCGCCGCCGGGTGGCGGGACACCCGCCGGCCCTGGTGGCCGCTGGCGCTGCTCGTCCCGACGCTGCCGTTCGTCGGCTGGGCGACCTGGCGGGCCACCGGCGACGCCTGGGCCTGGTGGCTCACCCCCGCCGCCGTGTTCGTCCTGATCCCGGTGGTCGACCTGCTGGTCGGCGAGGACCGGCGCAACCCGCCCGACGAGGCGGTGCCCCGGCTGGCCGCCGACGGCTACTACCGCTGGCTGACCTACCTCTACCTGCCCGCCCAGTACGCCGGCCTGGTGCTCTGCTGCGCGGTCTGGGTCCGGGGCGACCTGACGGTGGCCGGGGCGGCCGGCCTGGTCGCCACGATGGGTGTGGTCGACGGCATCGCCATCAACACCGCCCACGAGCTGGGCCACAAGCGGGAGACGGTGGAGCGCTGGCTGTCCAAGGTGGCTCTCGCGCCGGCCGCGTACGGGCACTTCCACGTCGAGCACAACCGGGGCCACCACACCCGCGTCGCCACGCCGGAGGACCCGGCCAGCGCCCGGCTGGGGGAGAGCTTCTGGGCGTTCTGGCCGCGTACCGTCTCAGGCAGCCTGCGCTCGGCGTGGCGGCTGGAGGCCGCCCGGCTCCGCCTGCGGGGCCGCAGCCCGTGGACGTGGCGCAACGACGTGCTCAACGCGTTCGCGATGACCCTCGCGCTCTACGCGGCGCTGGCCGTCGCCCTCGGCCCGGGCGTACTGCCGTTCCTGGCGCTCCAGGCGGTGGTCGGGTTCTCCCTGCTCGAGGTGGTCAACTACCTGGAGCACTACGGGTTGGCGCGGCAGCGCACCCCCGCCGGGCGCTACGAGAAGGTCGACCCCCGGCACAGCTGGAACAGCGACCGCAGCGTGACCAACATCTTCCTCTTCCAGCTCCAGCGGCACAGCGACCACCACGCCAACCCGCTGCGCCGCTACCAGACGCTGCGCACCTTCGAGTCCTCCCCGCAGCTGCCCGCCGGCTACGCCACGATGGTGCTGGCCGCACTGGTGCCGCCGGTGTGGCGCCGGCTGATGGACCACCGGGTGCTCGCCCACTACGGCGGGGACCTGACGCTGGCCAACGTCCACCCGCCGGCCCTGCGCCGGCTGCGGAAGCGCCGTCGACGTGGCCCGGCGGCCGCCTGACGACCGGGTCCGCGTCCCGGCCCGCCGCGCGACTCCCGCCGCGTCCGGTCCGGTCCCTCACGGCGCCCAGTCGGGGTCGCGGCCGAAGGCGGCGACGAGGCGGTCCTGCTCGTCTGCCCGCGCCGGCACGTCGACCTCCGGCCGGACCAGTTTGCCCCGCTGGTAGTCGCCGATCCGCTGAGCGAACCACTGCGCGCACGCGGCGACCGCGTCGGCGTCCAGCCGGGGGTCCGCGCCGATCGCCACGGCGAGGTCCCAGCCGTGGATCAGGTGCTCCGCCGTCAGTTGGTGCAGGTACTCGTCGGCGGGTGTCTCGCCGGAGGAGAGCCCGACGGTGCGCTCCAGCGCCCCCGGGTGGGTGAAGGCCAGCTCGGCCTGCCCCGCCGCCTCCCGGGCCGAGCCGGCCGGGTCCGGGCCGAGCACGTCGCCGTCGTAGCGGTCGCCGACCTGCTCGATCGTCCGCCCCGCGAGCAGCGCGACGCTCCACCGGTCCTCGCCCACCACGTGGTTGACAAGCGTCCGGACGTCCCAGTCGGGGCACGGGGTCGGGTCCGACCACTGGTCGGGGCCGACCTGCGCCACCCGGTCGGTGAACTCGGCCAGGCTGCGGCGGTACGTCTCCAGCGGGTCCATGCCGACGATTGTTCCGGCTGCCTCGAGGAGCCGAGCCGTTTTGCCGGCTTCGCGGGCGGACGGAGCGCCGGCCGCGCCGGCCGGGCCCGGCTCAGTCCAGCTGCGCCGGGTCGAGCCCCAGCTCGCGGGCGGTGAGCAGGCGCACCCACTCGGCGAACTGCCGGCGGGAGATCACCCGGTCGTGCACCGCGAGCTGCACCGCCAGCCCGTCCATCACCGCGCTGATCCGCCACGCCGCCCCGGACGGGTCGGCGCACTCGAAGGTGCCGTCGCGGACCCCGTCCGAGATGACCGTGGCCAGGTCCTCGCGCCAGCGCAGGTCGAGCCGGCGGGAGAGCTTCTCCAACTCCGGGGTACGCAGCGACTCCGCCCAGCCGTCGATCCACATGGCCCAGGAGGTCGCCCGGCCCGCCGGCGTGTAGAGCCGGACGATCCGGCGGAGCTTGGTCAGGGGCGGGGCGCTGGAGCGCATCACCGCGTCCAGGCGGGCCAGATCCTGCTCCACCGCGTAGGCGAACGCCTGCGCGAGCAGTCGGTCCTTCGTGGCGAAGTGGTAGAAGACCAGCGCCTGGCTCACCCCGGCGGCCTGTGCCACGTCGGCCGTGCGGGTGTTGGCCAGACCGCGTTCCACGATCACGTCACAGGCCGTGCGCAGCAGGGCATCCAGGCGGATCTCCGCCGCACGTCTCGTCACGCCGTTACCGTAGCCCATCCAGTCGAACACGGGCAGTTACGGATCACGGTCCTTTCTGCCCGCCGGAGTCGGAAGCCGGACAGTTTCCCGGGGCGGATCCCGGTCGCTGCGGCTGCGGCTGCGTGACGAGTCCGGTCCATCCTCCTAGGAAGCGTAGCCGGCGGGCGGGACGTCACCGTTCCGCCGCAGGTGGTGGCAGGAAGGTATTCCAGGGGTCCCATCAGCCCGAACCTCATCGGTGGATCGAGGCTTAGCTTGCACCGGGAAGATCACGAGACCGAAAGCTCCCGCGCTGACACCTCGGCGAAGTCCGACGTGTCCTGGCGTCTCTGATCACCCCGGTACGCCGCCAAGATCATGACTGGTAGTGGTCTCGGGCGGCGGCGTCGGTCGGCACCGACAAACGCGCACGAATTAAACACCGCCGCAACCGACAGCGGCCGCTGTCCCGGGCTACCCGTACTGGAGTTGGTCACTGGGGCAGGATGCCTGCGGCAACTGCCTTCAAGTCCGCGACCGGCACAGCCCCGTTTCCGCTGATGACGATAACCGCACCGTCCGGCGTCGTGATCACCACATTGTGGGCTATAACCTCGGAGCCCACAAATCTCGTGAGTTGGGCTCGGCCGGCCGGGAGCTCGTATCTAGCGATCACCTCGGCGCCTTTGATGGCCCATCCGGTCAACCACTCAGTTACCTGTACCCGATCAGCCTTAGCTGTCGTCCGTTCCGGGCGTAGCACAGAGATGCTGAGCCGATTACTCCCATTGGGCAGCACGTACGTGCGTAGCGTCGTTGCGGCGGTCGGATGTTCGGACGCGGGCGCGGAGCCGTCGTTGTGCAGCTGGTCCTTCGACACTGCGTAGCTGGCAGACCCGTTCCCAGAAACACCAACTTGAAGCCCATCAGGCACGAAGGTAACACGGTAGCCATCCAACGGCTGATGGATCGAGTCCGCACCTGCGGTCGGCGAAGGGGCAGCGATCGAATCAGTGATCGAGCCAGGAGGAGACGCGAGGCGGGTGGGTCCTGCCAGCATGACCACCAAGGTAGCAACAATGGCTGTCGCGGTCACTGCGCCGCCTGCTGCTACGGCACGTAGCATCCGACGTCTGCGTACGCCTCGATGCACTTTGGTGATGAATGCGTCAGTGACTGGAAGAGTGAAGTCCTCCTTAACCAGGATGGCTAGTTCGTCGGCGGGGTTTTCGGCCATCAAAGTCACCCTTCTACTGTCATAGTCGCGCGGAGGTTGGACAAGCCTCGGGAGAGCTGAGACCGCACCGTCGCTGGGGTGCAGCCCAGTAGGCGGGCAATCTCGTCGTTCGGCAGATCAGCCAGGTATCGCAGTGCGATCGCCGCCTGCTGCTTCGGCGGCAGGCTCGCAAGGATTTGTCGGACTGCAGCTGTTGAGTCAACCGCAGCCAGTGCGGGATCATCGCACCCGGTCTCCGGTATCCTGTCAGTTGGCATGGGCCTGCGACGTCGTCGCTCGTTGAGGAAAAGATTGACCATGGTGCGCTGGGCATAGCCGGCGGGATTGCCGTCTGAGCGCAGCCTCGACCACGCGAGCCCGACGCGAATGAGAGTCTCCTGGGCGAGGTCCTCCGCCGCGGCCCGGTTCAGCGTCAGGACGTTGCCAAGACGCAGGAGCCCCGCAGCGCTCTGTTGTACGAACGCCTCGAACCCGGAACCGTCCGGTGGGAATGGTGACACCTTCACACTATGACTACACGACGAGGCTCCAGGAATGTTGCATCGGTCCCATGTTTTCTTCGCAGCAGCTGGCTGGATGTTCAACCTGAGGGGTCTGCTGCACCGGCAGGTGACAGGTGTAGTCACGCGGCCTGACTGGCCGGTGCGTGCATGATGGTCTCGAATTCAACAGGGGTCAACCGGGA
>NZ_JBEZEV010000103.1:0-22057 GCF_040649055.1 Micromonospora sp. NPDC049060 | reverse complement strand
CCCGGCGGCCCGGCCGGGGCGCACGGGACGTCAGGAGGCGGCGAACTGTCCCGGCCGCCGCCCCGGGCCGGCCGGGCCCCGGTACGCCTGGGCGATGTCCAGCCAGTGGTGGGCCTCGGCGCCGACGGCCTTCAGCGACAGGTCGTCACGGTGCCGGCGCCGGGTCACCAGGAGGCAGAAGTCCTCGGCGGTGCCGTTGACGATCTGCTCGGCGTCCGGCGGCCCGAAGTGCCAGACCGCGCCCGACGGGGCGGTGATGACGAAGCGGAACGTGCTGCTCGGCACCTCCAGCCCCCGTGCCAGGTAGCCGAAGTCCCAGGTGCGGACCGCGAACTCGACGAGCGGCCGGAGCCGGTCGGTGCGGCGGCGGCGTACGCCGAGGGCGTCGGCGATGTCCTGGCCGTGCCCGAACAGCTCCATCATTCCCGCCGCGGCGAGCACCGGCGCCGGGAGCGGCCGGACGAGCCAGGGCACCGGCTGTCCCACCGGGACGGCGGCGAGGGCCTTTTCGGCGAGGGTCCGCTCCTCGCGCCACCGGGCCAGCAGCGCCGGCGGCGCCTCGGCCAGGTACGGGGCCATCGCCGCGTTCACGTTCGCGTCGAAGTCGCCGCTCATGCGCGACATGAGGGCCTGGAAGCCGTCCGGGTCGGCGGCGGCCAGGCCGGCCATCCGGAAGGTGGCGGTCAGGTGGGCGATCTGGTGCGCGACCGTCCAGCCCTCGGCGGGGGTGGCGGTCCGCCACCCGGCGTCGTCCAGCTCGGCGACCATGCGGTCGACGTC
Source organism: Micromonospora sp. NPDC049060 (assembly GCF_040649055.1). Classification (NCBI taxonomy): domain Bacteria; kingdom Bacillati; phylum Actinomycetota; class Actinomycetes; order Micromonosporales; family Micromonosporaceae; genus Micromonospora; species Micromonospora sp. NPDC049060. Next base: position 21,277 of record NZ_JBEZEV010000103.1, on the reverse strand, counting down.
GTCGCCCTCGGCCTCCAGGGCGGCGAACACGTCCTGTTCTGCCACGCGCTCATCCTCTCGATGCGGTGCCGCCCCACCCGGACGGACGATGCGGACCCCGGGCGTCGTCGCGGGGGGTGACCTCGACCGGTGCGGTGGCGCACGTCGCCGGCGCCGTACGGCCGGCGGTTGACGGGGGAGCCGGCCGATCGGGTCGGTGCCGGCGCATCAATCATCGGCGGGTGGCGTGGCGGGTGTCTTCTCCCACTGTGCGGAGCGCGACCGGCGGCCACGTTCCGATCCGACCGTCTCCGTGGCCCCGTGACCCGGGCCGCCGTCGAGCGGCGGATCCGCCTCGTCGTCGGCCGGGCGCCCGCGCAGCCGGAGCGCGAACAGCCCGCCGAGCAGCAGGACGCCCACCACCACCCACAGGGCCGGCCGGACGGCGGGCAGGAACGCGTCGGCGAACGCGCCGGCGGCCACGTCGCGGTACCGGTCGGCGAGCTCCGGCGGGGTACCGGGCGGCACGACGAACCCGCCGGCCTGGCCGGCACCGAGCTTGACGCCCTCCCCGGCGGCCGCGCCGAAGCCGTGCAGGAAGTCCGTCCGGGCCTCGGGAGGCAGCTGCGCCGCCCCCGCGCGGGCGGCCTCGGGCAGGGTGTCGGCGAGCCGGTGTTGCAGGACGGCGCCGACGACGGCCGCGCCGAGCGCGCCGCCGACCTGTCGTGCGGTGTTGAGCACGCCCGCGGCGGCGCCGGCGAGTTGCGCGGGGACGTGGCGCATCGCCTCGGTGGTGGTCGGCGCGATGGACGCCCCCATGCCGATGCCGACGGCGACCAGCGGCAGGACGAAGGTGCCGGCCGTGGAGTGCGGCGTGACCAGCAGCGCCATGCCCAGCACGCCGAGCGCGTACACGGTGAGCCCGCCCGCGAGCAGGCGCCGGCCGCCGAGCCGGTCGGTGAGCCGCCCGGCGACCGGCGCGACGGCGCTGAGCACCACCGTCCAGGGCAGCGCGGCGAGGCCCGACTCCAGCGGACTCATGCCGAGCAGCGCCTGCGTCTCGATCACGAAGACCAGCAGGAAGCCGTACAGCCCGAAGGAGCTGACGAGCGTGATCAGGGTCGCCGGGCCGAAGTTGCCGAGGCGGAACAGCCCGGGCGGGACGAGCGGCTCCCGCTGCCGCTGTTGGCGCAGCGTGAAGACCAACCCGCACAGCGCCGCGGCGGCCAGGATCGCCGGGATGCTGACGGGCCCGCGTACCGTGCCCCAGTCGTGCCGTTCGCCCTCGATGAGGGCGTACATGAGGCCCACCAGCGCGGCGGTGGCCAGGAGCACGCCGACCACGTCGAGGTGGCGCGGCCGGCGGGTGCGCAGGTCGGGGACGAGCCACCAGGCGAGGGCGACGCCCGCCACGCTGAGCGGTACGTTCAGGTAGAAGATCCACTCCCAGCCGAGCCGGGTGATCACGAGACCGCCGAGGGTGGGGCCGCTGACGGCGGCCACGCCCGCGACGGCGGTGAAGATCCCGAAGGCGGCGCCCCGCCGCGCGGCCGGGAAGATGCCGGAGATGAGGACCAGCGCCTGCGGCAGCAGCGCCGCGGCGCCCACGCCCTGCACCACCCGCGCGGCGATGAGCTGCCCCGGGGACTGGGCCGCCCCGCAGAGCACCGAGGCCACCGCGAACACCGCCATGCCGGCCATGAAGACGGTACGCGGGCCGAACAGGTCGCCGAGGCGCCCGGCGACGATCAGCAGCGACGCCAGCGCCAGCAGGTAGCCGTTCAGCACCCAGAGCATGCTGTCGATCCCGGTGTCCAGGGACCGCATCATGTCCGGCACGGCGGTGTTGACGATGCTCGTGTCGAGCAGGATGAGGAAGTTGCCGAGGCACAGCACCAGCAGGGCCGCCCACGGGTTGACCGGTCGCGGCGTCGTCACCGCCTCGGCGCCCCGCTCCGGGTCACGGTTGCTCCGCACGCGACGCCTCCTGCTCGGCGTCGGCGTCGGTCACGCCGAGCGGGGCGGGCCGCAGGCCGTCCCCGTACAGGGTCGCGCCGATCCGGCGGGCCGTGGTGAGGCTCGCCCAGGCCGTGACCGTGACCAGCGCGGCGTCGTCGGCGCCGCCGTCGCGGCAGGCGGCGACGTCGGCGTCGGTCACCCGGTACGGCGTGAGCGCGGTCAGCAGCGCCAGCCGGGCGACGGGTCGCTCGGCCGGCGCCAGTTCGGCGACGGCGGCGTCGAACCACCGGCCGCCGCCCGGCTCCGGGGGCGGCGGGCCGGCCAGGCAGGCCAGGATCCGCCGCCGGACGTGCTCCGGCAGGGCGGCCTGCCCGGCGTGGTGGACCGCCTGGCCGGCCCGGGCGAAGGCGGCGGCCACGTGCGGCTGGCCGACGGCCCAGGCCAGGTCGGCCTCCGGCGGCGCGGGCGGCAGCAGCTCCAGGGAACGGCCGGGCGGCCGTCCGGCGCGCGCCAGCGCCCCCATGATGCGGGCGGCGGTCCGCCGGACCCCGGCGCGGATCCCGGCCGGCGCCGGCGGCAACGGGGAGTCCTGGAGGAAGACGCTCACCATCCGGTTCAGGTAGTGGAAGGCCACCGCCACGCCGATCAGTTCCGGCCCGTGCGCGGCGGGGAACGGCGGGGGACGGCGGCGCGCCGCGCTGGCGTCCCCGCTGTGCCGGGCCCACTCGGCCAGGGCCCGCAGCCGGGGGTCGCCGATCCCGCCGACCCCGGTGCCCGGCCACCCGCCCGGGTCGCCCAGCAGCCCGGCGGCCGTGGCGCCGTGCACCTCCACGCAGTACGGGCACCGGTTGCTCTCGGAGACGGCGGCGGCGACCACCTCCTTCGCCTCACGACCCACCAGCCCTTCGGCGAGCAGCGTCTCGCGCAGCATCAGCCAGCAGGCCCGCAGCACGTCGGGGGCGGGGGAGTGCAGCAGCACCGGGGGCGCGAGGACGCCGAAGTCGTCGGCCATCTGCCGGTAGACCCGCGCGACGGGCCCGTCGGCGGCCTCCGGGGCGACCGGCGTCACGTGCCGGACGTGGGTCAGCATGGTGCGGCTCGTCACCCGAGCCAGTCGCCTGCCCATCGGTTTCCTTCCTGGTCGGGCGGGCCGGGGCCGGGGGCGGGGCGCGCCCCCGGCCCGTCGTGGTCATAGGGCGTGTGTCGAAGTCCCTGGCCGGCCTGCGGCGGGCCCAGGCAGCGCCCGGCGGCGTTGGAGATCGGTCCGGACACGACACCGGTATCCGGACCGATCTCCGCCTTGCCGGACGCCGCCTGGACTCCGCCTCGGCTCGACCGAGGACTTCGACACACGCCCTAGCTGGGCACGACCTGGGGCACCGCGGTGACCGTGCCGTCGGGCAGCGAGCCGTGGTAGGTGACGTCGATGCCCCGCTGCTGCGCCGCGCGGACGATGCCGGGCACGGCGCGTTCGGCCAGCGCGGCGATGGTGAGGGCCGGGTTGACGGTGAGCGCGCCCGGCACCGCCGAGCCGTCGGTGACGAAGATGCCGGGGTGCTGCCGCAGCTCGTGCCGGTCGTCGAGGGCCGACGTCGCCGGGTCGTCGCCGATCCGGCAGGACGACAGCGGGTGCACCGTGTACGCGCCGACCACGTCGTTGGTCCACGGCATCACCCGGGCCAGCCCGTCGCGCTCCAGGATGTCCCGGGCGTCCGCGTCGGCGGCGGCCCAGCCCCGCAGCGTGTTGGCGGTGGGCCGGTAGCGCAACGGGCCCCGGCCGAGCATCTGCTGGGAGATGCGGTCGGCGTTCCCGGTCGCCGGCGGCGGCCCGAAGACGCCCTCGTTGTCGTCCTCCGACATCGTGAAGAGCGTCAGCCACGACTGCCAGCGGCGCAGCATCTCCTTTTTCTCCAGGCCGAACCAGCTCGGGCCCTGCGCGTCGGGCACCTGGGCGAGGATCGTGCCCAGCCCCAGCGGGAAGAAGAGCTGCTCCAGCGAGTACCGCTCGTACTCGGGCAGGTCGGGGTCGAGCCGGTCCCAGGTCGCCACCGTCGGCCCGCGGCCGATCTGGTTGGCGTCGTAGCCCTTTCCGTTGGGGCGGCTGAGCCCGAGCACCTCCCGGACCCGGTCGTCGTCGAAGACGGCCGTGTTGAGCCGCTCGCCGTTGCCGGAGAAGTACCTGCCGACGGCGGGGGGCATCGTGCCCAGGGTGGGCTCCGAGCGTTGCAGGATCACCGGGGTGGCCCCGGCCCCGGCCGCCACGATGACGATCTTGGCGTCGATCGTCCCGCTGTCGTGCAGGATCCGGTAGTCCTCCGCGTCGACGATGCGGTAGTGCACCCGGTACCCGCCGTCCTCGGTGCGGGTGAGGTGCTGCACCTCGTGCAACGGCCGGATCTCGGCGCCGTGCGCCAGGGCGGCCGGCAGGTAGTTGAGCAGCAGGGAGCGCTTCGCGTCGAAGCGGCACCCGGCCATCATCCAGTTGCAGTTGGTGCACTTGTCGACGTCCACGGCCGACGGCACCGGGTTGGCGGTGCGTCCGGCGTGCGCGCAGGCCGCCGCGAAGAGGCCGCCGGCGTACGGCACCTTGTCCCAGCTCTGCATCGTCACCGGCAGCGACTCGCAGACCCGGTCGTACCAGGGGTCGAGCGTGGCGCGGGTGATGGCCGCCGGCCACATCCGGCGGCCGATGCTGCCCTGCCGCTCGAAGACGAACTGCGGCGCGCGCGGCATGGTGGCGAAGTAGACGACGCTGCCGCCGCCGACGCAGTTGCCGCCGAGCACGCTCATCCCGTCGCCGACGGTGAAGTCGAAGATCCGGGTGTACGACGAGCCGAGCTTGAAGTCGTGGTCGAACTCCTCGCTGGACAGCCACGGTCCGCGCTCCAGGACCACCACCCGCGCCCCGCCCGCGGCCAGGTGGTACGCCGGGATCGCGCCGCCGAAGCCGCTGCCGATCACCACGACGTCGGTGCTTGCGCTACTGGTCATGCCGGGCTCCCTGTGGGGGTGGTGTGTGGGTGCAGTCGCGACAGCGGGCGTCCGTACGAGTACTCGGGGAAACGCCACAGCCCGTCGTCGTCGGGCTTGGTGATGCCGATCGCCAGCAGCCCCGGGTGCCCGGCGGCGAGCGCGTCGAGCGTGTTCATGTGTGCGGCGCTGTCGTAGGCCATGTTGCTGAACAGGGCGAGCCCCACCCACATCTCCTTCTCCGGGTTGTCCGGGGCGAGCAGGTGGCTCAGCAGCGCGGTGCGGTGGTCGAACGCGAGCGCGACGAAGGGCGGCACCGCTGGGTCGAGGGTCAGGCCGTTCGCCTCGGCGTACCCGGTCGCGTGCGCGTTGAGGGCCTCACTGAGCGTCCCCAGCATCAGCGACAACCCGCCGGCCGGGTCCTCCATCAGGGCCAGCGCCCCGCACTCGACGGCGCCGCCGTCGGTCGAGACGCCGGCGATCGCCCGGTCGTCGGCGGACCGCTTCGCCCCGGGGATGATGGTGTCGGCGAACGCTTCCAGCGTCAGCACGCGTGCCTGCTGCTCCTCGGGTGTTTCCGGTTGCACGGCGGCTACCTCCTTCTGGGGCGGGCGCGTCGGTTACCGGTCCCGCCGGGACGTTTTTCGGGCAGCCTTGACCACCGCCCGCTAGGGCGACGGAAGCAAGGGATGAATTGGTGGTCGCCCGGAATGCTTTCCGTGCGGCGTGGACGGTGCGCGAAGTTCTGCATCATCGTGGCTACCGACGCAGGTGGGACGCATCTTCTGTTTTGCTGAGGCCGATGTCCCGACGGCCGGGACGATTGGCGCGGAAATTGCGGACGGCGGCGGGCGTGCCATTTCCGCGCCACGTTCCACGCGGACGGCGCTGGCCGCTCCGGGCGGCGGACCCCCAGGGCCCCGGCAAAGTCCTCAGGTGATGCCGAGCAGGGCGAGTGGTCGGTTGCTGTCGCGGGCGTGGTGTCGGTTGGCGGCGGCGATGTTGGTGACGCCGGTCAGGCGTAGTGCGCCGATGGCGGCGTTGCGGAGGGTGGCCATGACCTGGGGTCCGGTGCCGGTGCGGATCTGGGATCGGTCTTCGTCGTAGGTGACGTCGCGGACCCAGTGGACTGTGTTCTCGATCGACCAGTGACCGCGGATCCAGGCGGCGAGTTGCGCCGGTTTGGCTTGGTGAACGAGCAGGTCGGTGATCGCGTAGACGGTCTCGGTCGTGAAGCGTTTCGGCTGGTCGAGTCGGCGTCGGCGGCGTCGGATCTGGATGGCTTGGGCGGCGTTCGGAAAGTCGATCCCGGTGGAGACGGACAGGATTTTCAGGGTGCGGATCTCTCGGCGGCCGTGGCCGCGGCAGGTGCCGCGGTCTGCGTCGGGGACTGCCCGCCAGGGCAGGGCGGCCAGCTGGGTGCGCAGGTTGGGCTGGTTGCCCTTCACGGTAAGAATCCAGTGGGCGCCACGTTCGGCGAGGTAGGCGACGTGGTCGCGTTGACAGGGCAGGGCGTCGGCGGTCACCATGACCTCGCCGAGGTCGCCGAGGTCGCCGAGCTGGTCGAGCAGGGGTGCGAAGCGGGTGATCTCGTTGGTCTTGCCGTCGACGTCGGTGCTGGCCAGCACGACGCCCGTGGCCTGGTCGGCGGCGGCGAGGACGTGCCGGGCGACAGTGTCGCCGGTCCGGGAGCCGCGTAGCGTCTTGCCGTCCACGGCGATCACCCGGCGTGTTCCCGCCGACGGCGCGGGCAGCTGCGTGGCGAGCCAGGCTCCGATCACCATGGCCAGCCGGTCGGCGTCCAGGGCCTGCAACAGCCTGCGGATCATGGCCTCTGACGGCCGCCGGTCCACGTCGATCCCGAGCACAGCCGCGGTATCAGCAGGTAGATCAGCGACCCACTCAGCGATCGCCGCGTACGAGCGGTAACCGGCGACGACCGCGCACACCGCCGCCGCGACCACGGTTATCCAGAGCATGCCGGACCCCACGCCGGGCACGCGGATCGGGCAGGCAACCCAACGCCGCGAGTAGGCCGGCAGCCGAGGCCACGGCAGATGACCCGGGCGGTGCGGTCGACAACGATGAGATCAGCGATGATGGCAGCGCGGGCATGGCTCACTTCAGATAGATCAACAGGCCTCGAGAACCTTGATGATCTTCTGGAACGGCCATGCCCGCCCCGCTACCCACACCTAGGGCGCGTCCACACCAACCACCTCAAGCCGGACACCCCTCACGACTTTGCCGGGCCCTGGGGTCGATCACCAGCAGTTGCAGCAGTTCCTGACCTCGTCCACCTGGGACGTCGCCGGCGTGCGACGGCGGCTGGCGACGGCCGCGGTCGACGTGGTGGCGCCTCAGGTGTGGGTGGTCGATGACACCGGGTTTCCCAAGGACGGCAAAGCCTCGGCGTGCGTGGCCCGGCAGTATTCCGGCACCCTCGGCAAGGTCGCCAACTGCCAGATCGCCGTCAGTGTCCACGCGGCGACCGAAACGACTCGTCGGCGCCGTCCTGGCCGAGCAAACCGACGAATGGACCGAAGGCCGCCGCTACATGGGCCTGGACCTACTCGACAAAGCCCGCATGGTCACGATCAACACCGATCAACACGACACCAACCAGACAGAACCCGCCCCGATCGCCGCCTAACATCAGACCGGATCCCGCGATGGCCGTCTCCTACACCACTCGCGCGGCCATGACCCGCATCCAACCTGGGTTCAAGCTATCAATGTGAGATAAGCCACTGTCGTCCTGTATGGACTTTCCCGTATGCCGAGACTTCCATTGGTCGGGATCCGCGCGGCGGTCCGTTCGAAGCGACCGTCACGTCGCGGCATGTCCGCTAGCAATGACGCTATGCAGGAGGCACGGGGGCTATGAGAACAACGGTGACCGAGCGACAACCAAGCCCGCCAGACGGCCGTAACGTCGTCGCGCCCAACCTTCGGCGCGGTGAAGCTGCGGTCCTGTGGTGCTGAGCCGCCTGCTCCCACCTGCCGGTTCCAGCCGCACCCTCACCGTCATCACCCTGGTACACACCCTCGGGCAGGGGCTGTGGATGGCCATCAGCGCCATCTTCGCCACCTCCGTGGTGGGCCTGTCGGTCGGTGAGTTCAGCAGCGGCCTGGTCGTGGCTGCCCTCGTCGCGCTGGCGCTGAGCACCCCCACCGGGCACCTCGCCGACCGCATCGGCCCACGCGTGGTGCAGATCTGGTCGTTCGTCCTGCTCGGACCGCTGACTGCGGCACTGCTGTTCGTCCACGACGTAGCCGCCTACATCGCCGTCCTGTCTCTGCAGGCTGTCGCCTACAGCGCCAGCCGCAGCGCCCGGATGGCGATGATCGCCGGCCTGATCCCGCCGGCCGATCGGGTGCGCGTACGGGCTTACCTGCGGGCCACCAGCAACGTCAGCGTCTCCGTCGGCGCGCTCATCGCCGGCGTGCTGCTGACCGTCGACACCCCGACGGCGTACCGCAGCGCGGTGCTGGTCAACGCCGTCGCCTACACCGTCGCCGGGCTGCTCACGGTCCTGCTGCCGGCGGTGGCACCCCAGCCGCCCAGGCCCGGCCCGAAGCTGGAGGTGCTGCGTGACCGCCCGTACCTCAGCTTCGTGGTGCTGGACGGCCTGCTGAGCATGCACTACCTGCTGCTCGACGTGGTCCTGCCGCTGTGGGTGGTGCGCCACACGCAGGCGCCGCGCTGGATGGTCGCCGCGATCCTGTTGATCAACACCGTCGGTGTGGTGCTGTTCCAGGTACGGGCGGCGCGCGGCACCGACGAACCGGTCGCTGCGGCGCGAGCGGTGCGCTTCGGTGCGCTGTTCCTCGCCGTCGCCTGCGTCGTCTTCGCCTCCAGCGCACACGTCTCGGCGCTGTTCGCCTCCCTGCTGCTGGTGGTCGGCGCGTTGGCACACGTCATGGGGGAGATCCGGCAGGCTGCCGGCAGTTGGGGGATCTCCTTCGGCCTCGCCCCCGAGCACGCCCAGGGGCAGTACCAGGGCACCTATGCGATGGGCACCGACCTCGGGAAGATGATCGCCCCGGCGGTGCTGGCCTGGCTGGCGATCCAGCACGGGACGGCCGGGTGGCTGGCCATCGCGGTCGGCTTCGCGGCGATCGGCTCGGCCGTGCCGTTCGTGGTGGCGTGGGCGAACCGGCACCGGCCGGCGCCGCAGCTCGCATCAGTGACCAGTTGAGGACCCGGACGGTTCACGGATCGCCCGCACCGTGAGGTCGGCTCCCCGGCGCGGAGCCTGAGCCCTCCACCCGCACCTGCCCCCGGCCGGTGCCGGCCACCACGATCGACGAGACAGAAGTCCGCACACGTGTGCCCTCGGCACCTGCATGCGCAGTGACACGCCGCGAACAGGGGAGACCATGACAGGCGAACAACCGCGAGCCACCACCACACCGCAGCCCGGGGCCGGGCCGACGGAGGCGCTGCAGCTTCCCGTAACCCGAACGGATGCCGCCGGCAGAGTCTGCGAAGGACCGTCGTGGACCGTTGACTCCGCCACCGCGATCGCGCAGGTGCCCCCCGGCACCGGGGCAGACGTACTGTTCGCCGCCTTCGCGCTGCTGGTCCACGGGTACAGCGGGCAGGACGACATCCAGCTCGGCCGGGTCGCCGGGTCCGCCCCGGACGGTACGCCCGACCGCCGACGGGTCCGCTCGACGCTCGCCGCCGACACCTCGTTCGCCTCCCTGGTGTCGCAGTTCGCCGCCCCCGCCGGCCCGCCCCCGCCGGCCACCGAGGGGTTGCGCGTCACGTTCGTCTACACGAGAGTTGCCGGCCCGGGGGCGGGTGAGGCACCGGATCCGGCCGGGGACGCCCTGCGCCTGCAGGTGGTGGGCAGCGGCGCCGAAACGCGGTTCACCCTGCACCACGACACCGGCCTGTTCACCCGGGAGTTCGCCGACCGGATGGCGGCCAACTACCGCACACTGCTCGCCGACGCCTGCCGGCGGCCCACCGTGCCGATCCACGAGCTGGCCATGGTCTCCTTGCCGGAGGCCCACCACCTGCTGCACGAGCTCAACGACACCGCGCGGCCGTTCCCGCACGACGCGACCGTGCACGGGCTGGTCGAGGCGCAGGTGCAGCGCACCCCGGAGGCACCTGCCGTCGAGTGGCAGGGCGCAGTCCTGAGCTACCGGGACCTCAACGCAGCCGCCAACCGACTGGCCCGGGCGCTGCGCGCTGCCGGAGTCGCCCCGGGCGGGCGGGTCGGCGTGTGCGTCGGCCGCTCCGCGCACACCGTCAGCCTGCTGCTGGCCGTACACAAGCTGGGCTGCGCCTACGTCCCGCTGGACCCGGCGTACCCGGCGGAGCGGCTGGCCGCGATCGCGGCCACCGCCGACATGGCCGCGGTCGTGTTCGACGCCCCCGAGACGCCCGGCTGGCTCACCGCCCTCGCCGCCCTGCCGCTGGCCGCCGAAGATTTGGTCAAGCAGGCCGCCGAGCAGCCTGCCGACAACCTCGACCTCGTCATCGCCTCGACCGACCCGACCCACCTGATCTACACGTCCGGCTCGACCGGGCTGCCCAAGGGCGTGGTGGTCAGCCACCGCAACGTCGCCGCCCTGCTCGCCTGGGCGTGGCGCACCTACTCGGCCGACGACGTGTCCCGGGTGCTCTTCGGCACCTCACTCAACTTCGACCTGTCCGTGTTCGAGATGTGGTGCCCGCTCACCCTCGGCGGCTGCGTCGTGGTGGTCGACAACGTCCTCGCCCTGACCGAGCCGAACGCGCTGCGCCCGTCGTTGATCAACACCGTGCCGAGCGCGCTGAACGTACTGCTGCAGCGCCACGCCGTACCACGCAGCACGGTCGTGCTCAACGTCGCCGGCGAGCCGCTCGCCCGGGAGCTGGTCAACGCCGCCTTCGCCGACACGCGCGTACGGCGGCTGTACAACCTGTACGGGCCGAGCGAGGACACCACGTACTCGACCTGGAAGTGCTTCACCGGCCCCACCGAGGACCCCCCGACGATCGGGGTACCGGTCGACAACACCGTCGCGTACCTGCTCGACGCAGCCGGACGGCTGGTACCCCTGGGCGTACCCGGTGAACTGTACCTGGGCGGCGCCGGAGTGGCCGGCGGATACATCAACGACCCGCAGCGTACGGCGGCCGTGTTCGTCGAGGCGCCGACCGGGCTGGGCCTGCCCGCCGGTACCCGGCTCTACCGCACCGGCGACCTGGCCCGTTGGACGGCCGACGGGGAACTCGACTTCCTCGGCCGCCGCGACAACCAGGTGAAGGTACGCGGCTACCGCATCGAGCTCGGCGAGATCGAGGCGGCCCTGCGTGAGGTGGTCGGTCTGCGCGACGTCGCCGCGCTGGCCGTGCGTCACCACGGCGACGCCCGCCTGGTCTGCTGGCTCGGCGTCGACGAGGCCGACGGCGTGAGCGTGGAGCAGGTCGCCGCGCACCTGCGGGCCACGCTGCCCTACTACATGCAGCCGGCCCGCATCGTCCTCGACGCGCAGCTTCCGCTGTTGCCCAACGGCAAGGTCGACCGCCGGGCCCTCGCCGCTCGGGAGATCGACTGGAGCGCCGTCGCCGGCGCGGCCCCGGGCACCGACGACGGGACGTCGGGGGAGCCCGGCCCGGCCGACGCCGCAACCGCGCAGTTCGACGAGCACGGCCAAACCGTCGCCGGGGTCTGGACCGACCTGCTCGGCCTGGCCGAGGTACGTCCGGACCTGGACTTCTTCTCCGTCGGCGGGCACTCGCTCCTGGCCAACCTGTTGGCCGCACGCCTGGCCGAGCGCTCCGGCACGGTGGTGCGGGTCTCCGACATCTACGAGAACCGCACGCTCGCCGAGCAGATCACAATGATTCGGCGCAGCCGCGCCCAGGCGCCCGCCACGGCCGGCGCCGACGACGTGGACCAGCGCCTGGCCGCCCTGGCCGAGACCCTGCACCGCTCCGCGACCGGGCACGGCGTGCCGGGGGCGGCGATCGCCGCGTACGTGGACGGTCGGCTGGAGTTCGCCTACCACGGTTTCGACGACGTCGAGGCCGGCCGGCCGCGTACCGCCGAGTCCCGGCAGCGGATGACCTGCATCACCAAGGTACTCGTCGCCTACGTCGCGCTGATGCTGGTCGACCGGGGACTGGTCGGGCTCGACGAGTCGCTGGCCGAACGGCTGCCGTTGGCGTTCCGGCGCAACGGCGTGGATGGCACCGTCGAGGTGACGCTCCGTCAGCTGCTGTCCCACACCAGCGGCGTCGACGACTCCTTCGAGGTCTGGAACGACGTGGATGCCCCGGATCTGGTCAGCTACGTCGGCAACTTCCGGCACTACGGCCAGCTCTTCGAGCCCGGACTGGTCTACGCCTACTCGGCGTGCGGCACCGCGATCGTGGCCCTGCTCATCGAGGAACTGCTCGGCAAGCCGTGGCGCTGGGCCGTGAACGAGCTGCTGCTCACCCCGCTCGGTATCCGGGAGATCCCGCCCGACAACGAGCCCGGCGACCACTACGGCGACACCGTGGCCACCGGTTACCTGTGGAGCCCGGCGCAGCAGCGGTTCCTGCGCCACACCCCGCCCCGGCAGACCATTGCCGACGACTCGACCTCGTCGTTCCAGGTCTGCTTCACCATCGGAGAGCTCGCCACCATCGCCGTGTTCGCGCTGCAGGACGGCGTCGCCCCGGACGGTACCCGGCTGCTCTCGGCGCAGCTGGCCGAGCAGATGCGTACCCCGCAGGTCGACATCCCCGGCCACCACTTCATGCACGCGTGGGGGCTGGGCTGGCTGATGTTCGGGCCGACCGCGTTCGGCTTCAACTCCAACGGCAGCGGCCAGCACAACTTCATCCAGATCTTCCCCGAGCGCCGGACCTTCCTGCTGCTGCTGGCCAACGCGTACCCGGTCTTCGGCCTGTACGAGGATCTGCTGCAGACCTTCGCCGGGCAGCAGCTGATCCGCACCGGCCGCCCGTTCGACCTCGACCTCGACGACTGCGTCGGCCGCTACGTCTCCGACGGCTACCAGCTGCACGTCTTCCGCGGCCCGGAGCACCTGCGCTACGAGTACCACGAACGGAGCCGCGACGGGCGGTGGTGCCAGACCGACGAGGGTGACCTGGTCTCCTCCGGGGCCGGCGGCTTCACCTCCATGTCCCCGAAGAACATCCTGGCCGGATCGATCTCCTTCATCCCCACCCCCGGCACCCGGGTGCCGGGGTTCGTCCGGCTGGGCCAGCGCCTGACCCGGCGCGCCGGCTGACCCCGCGCAACGAACGGAAAGAAGCCCATGTCCAAGCACGTTGTCTTCGTGACCTGGAAGACCGGTAACGCGCCCGCGTTCGAGGCGGCGCACCGGCTCGGGCACGAGGTGACCCTCATCCGCTCGCTGGAGATGGAGCGGACCCAGAACATCGACCTCGAGTCCACGCCCTACGGCCGGTTCATCGACACGGTGCACGTCCTCGACGACGCCACCGACGTCGACACCCTGCGCGCCTGCGTACTCGCCGTTCACCGCCGCCGCCCGATCGACGGGTTCGTGGCCACGGTGGACGCCTTGGTGGTGCCGGTGGCCCGGATCGCCGAGGAACTAGGCGTGCCGTTCACCAGCGCGCACGGCGCCGAGACGGCGAAGCTGAAGTCGCGCTGCCGGGAGGTGCTCGCCGCGGCCGGCGTCGACCCGACCCGGCACGCCGTCGTCGCCAACCTGCGCGAGGCGCTGGCCTTCACCGCCGAGGTCGGCTACCCGGTGGTGGTCAAGCCGGCGCGCGGCTCGGCCAGCGAAGGCGCCCACGTCGTGGCCGACGAGGCCGTGCTGCGCGAGGTCTTCGGGCAGCTCGGCGACGACGACCGGACGTACGCGGCCGGCATCCTGGTCGAGCAGTACCTCACCGGCCGGTTCGTCTCCGCCGAGATCGGCCTGTCGCACGGACGGTTCCTGCGCCTGGCGATCAGCGAACGCAAGACCTGGGCGCGCCATGAGCCGCTGGAGGTCGGCGTCACCATCCCGGCGGTGATCACGCCGGCCGAGTACGAGACGGTGATGGCGTTCGCCGAACGCGTCGTCGACGCCGTCGACCTGCGGCTGGGCGTCTTCCACGTGGAGGTCATGCTCGGCCCGGACGGCCAGGCCCGGCTGATCGAGCTCAACCCCCGCCTCATGGGCTCCTGCCTGCCCAACCTGTTCCGGATGGCCGGCGGTGGCGACATCTTCGAGCTGCTGGTGCGCATCCACCTCGACGAGCCGGTCGACCCCGCCGAGATCAGCTTCACCCACTACGCGACCGTGCGCTGGTTCGGCGCCGCCGACCCGCGGCCCCGCCCGGCACAACCGCCGGACCTGAGCTGGGCGAGCGGGTACGGCGACGTGCTGCGCTCCTTCACCGTCCGCTACCCCGACATCCCGGTACTGCCCGCCTGTCGAGGCAACCTCGGAAATTTCGGCGAGGTGCAGGTCGTGCACGCCGACCACGACGAATCCGTCCGTATCGCGGAGGAGATCGTCGGTCGGGTCGCCGACCAACTCGGCATGGAACTGACGAGGTGACCTACGCGATGACGACCTTCTTCACCGACACCCGTGCCCAGCTGAGCAGGCTCGGCCTGCCCGACGGCGACGACACCGCCGCATCCGAGTCCCGACGCACCTTCTCCGACGGCTGCCACTTCCGTATCGAGGTGCCGACCGTCAACTCCGCCCACGCGGCCGAGGTGCTGCTGGCCGGCGCCCGATGCCGCGGCTTCACCATCAACCGGATCACCGAGACCCGCGGCATGTACCGGCACACCTCCGCCGAACTGCGCGAGTACGTGGCGCTCGGGCACGAGTACGGCGCCGAGATCCTCATGTCGGTGGGGCCCCGCGCCAGCTACGACATCGGCGGCGGTGTGCAGACCCCGGAGGGCGTACGCATCGGTTACCGGCTGCGCGGCCAGGAGCAGGTGGTCCGCGCCGTCGAGGACGTCAAACGCGGCGTGGAACTGGGCGTGCGCGGCTTCGTCGTGTACGACGAGGGCCTGCTGTGGGTGCTCAACCGGCTGCGCGCCGCCGGTGACCTGCCGGCCGACATCCACCTGAAGGTCTCGGCCCACTGTGGACACGGCAACCCCGCCTCCGCGCAGCTGCTGGAGATGCTCGGCGCCGACAGCTTCAACCCGGTGCGTGACCTGACCGTCGCGATGATCGCGGCGATCCGTCGGGCGGTGTCCATCCCGCTGGACTGCCACGTGGACAACCCGAAGATGTCCGGCGGGTTCGTGCGCACCTACGAGGCGCCACAGTTCGTCCAGGTCGCCGCGCCGGTCTACCTCAAGACCGGCAACAGCGCGCTGGAGGGGCACGGGGTCAGCCCGACGCCGACGCAGCTCGACGACATCCTGCGCCAGGTCGAGATTGTGACCGAGTTCGTCGCCCGCCACCATCCGCAGGCCCGCCAGTCGCCGGCCGGCGGCCCCGCCCACCGGGCCGGGCCCACCGCCGACCTGCTCGCCACCACACGCTAAGGGACCCAGACATGTGCCGTATCTACGGCTACTTCGGCGGGGAACCCGTCGACCGCGACGTGCTCGACCGGGTGGCGCTCGGCCTGCTGCACGGCGGCCCGGACGAGCAGAC
Organism: Micromonospora sp. NPDC049060; assembly: GCF_040649055.1. Taxonomy (NCBI): domain Bacteria; kingdom Bacillati; phylum Actinomycetota; class Actinomycetes; order Micromonosporales; family Micromonosporaceae; genus Micromonospora; species Micromonospora sp. NPDC049060. Next base: position 5,767 of record NZ_JBEZEV010000103.1, on the reverse strand, counting down.
GCGCCACGTCGACGACCTCGGGGCGCTCGGCACCGACCGGCTGGCCGTCCAGGGCATCGCCGACGGGCACCAGCCGTTCCACCGCCCCGGCCTGACCTGCGTGTTCAACGGCGAGATCTACAACCACCGGGCGCTGCGCGCCGAGCTGACCGCCGCCGGGTACACCTTCGACGGCGACTGCGACGGCAACGTCCTGCTGCCGCTCTACGAACGCTATGGTGACGCCTTCGTCGAGCGGCTCGAGGGCATGTTCGCCATTGCCGTGGTCGACCGACGCGCCGAGCCGTGCCTGAGGCTGTACGTCGACCACGCCGGCATGAAGTCGCTGTACTGGTACCTGTCCGCCGACCGGCGCCGGCTCTGCTTCGCCTCGGAGCTGCAGGCGCTCTCGCGCATGCCGGACTTCCCGCGCCGGCTCGACCCGCTGGCCGTCGACCGCTACCTGGGTGGCCGCGCCGTGTGGGGCCCCGGCACCGTCTACGCCGACGTGCGGACCCTGGTACCCGGCGGCATGGTGCGCTTCGACCTGTCCGGGCGGCTCACGCAGGCGCGCACGCCGCCCGCGCCCGCGCCCGAGCCGGCCTGGCCCGGCGGCGTCCCCGACCTGGACACCGCCGCTGAGCTGCTCGACGCGATGCTGCGCGACGAGCTCACCCGAATGCTCGACGCGGACGTGCCGGTCTGCGTGATCACCAGCGGCGGCCTGGACTCCAGCTACCTCACCGCGCTGGCCGCCGGCCTGCAGCCCGACCTGGCCTCGTTCAACATCGCCTACCACGGCGACTGGCCAGCCGACGAGCGGCACTTCGCCGAGGAGGTGGCCCGCCACTGCGGTACCCGCCACCACCAGGTCCTGCTCGACCCGGCGGACTTCCCGGGCATCATCGACCGGTTCATCCGCCACCTCGACCAGCCCAACAACGCCGCGCACAGCCTCAGCACGTACGCGCTGTTCGAGGCGGTCCACGACGCAGGCTTCAAGGTCGCGCTGACCGGCGACGGCGCCGACGAGCTGTTCGGCGGGTATGCCCGCTACGTCAAAGCGGCCCGGGACGGCTCGCTCACCTGGCACCGGGCCTACCAGGAGACGATGACCTCGATCGGGACGCCCACCCTGACCGGGCTGTATAGTCCGGCGTTCCGCGACGAGGTGGCGCGCGGCGGCGGCTTCTTCGCCGACCGCAGCGGCGACGACCTGGCTGCCCGGGTCGCGCACGGCCCCCACGACAAGCTGGAGACGCTGCTGCGCTACGACCAGTTCGAGCGCTTCCCCTACTACATCCTGCGCCGCGTCGACCACCTGAGCATGGCCCACTCGGTGGAGGCCCGGATCCCGTTCCTACAGCCGGCGGTGATGCGCTTCGCCCACGCCCTGCCCACCTCGCTGAAGGTGGTCGGCGACCAGGTGAAGGCCCCGGTGGCGCAGGCCGCCCGGCGCTGGGTGCCGGCCAGCGTGATCAACCGCCCCAAGCAGCCGTTCACCCTGCCCATCGCCGCGATGATCCGGCCCGGCGAGGCCCTCTACGACCTCATCGGCGACGTGCTGCTCGGCCCGGACCCACGCTGCGGCGGCCTGCTGCGTCGGGAGGCCGTCGCCGACCTGCTGCGGATGCAGACCGAGAACCCGGGGGCACACAGCGCCGACTGCCTGTGGTCGCTGCTGATGCTCGAACTGTGGCTGTCCAGCCGCAATCTCACCCTGTGACGCCCCACCACCGACCAGGCGGCGTGCCGGGGCCCGCCGACCACCAACCGAGGAGACACCAGTGGAACAACCCGTGGAGCAGAGTGTGAAGATCACCTCGATCCTGGCCAACGTCACCAAGGACGACATCCGCCGCGACCCGTTCCCGCACATCGTCGTCGAGAACGCCCTGCCGGAAGACCTCTACCAGGCGCTGTCGACCACCATGCCCACCGCCGAGCACATCGCGGAGCACATCGGCAAGCCGATCACCTCCAACGAGCGCTACAACTACATGTCGCAGCACATGTTCACCGACGACTCGGTCTCGCAGGTGTGGAAGGACTTCGCCCGCTACCACTGCTCGGCGGAGTTCTACCACCAGGTACTCGACCTGTTCTACCAGGACATCATCGCGGCGAACCCGGACGCGGAGAAGCGCATCGGCGCCTCGCTGCACGAGCTGCGGGTCGGGCGCCGCAATGCCGACACCTTCGAAACCCACGACATCCTGATGGACTGCACCGCGGTGATCAACTCGGCCGTGACCGGCCGCCCGTCGGCCTACCGGGGTCCGCACGTGGACAAGCCCTACAAGCTCTTCGGCGGCCTGTTCTACATGCGCCTGCCCGAGGACGACGCCGATGGCGGCGACCTGCTCCTCTACCGCTACCGCAGCGAGGACCACAAGTTCCACACCAGCCGCTCCGAGTACGGCGACAACCGATTCGACATCGACCCCAGCTTCGTCGAGGAGGTCGCCACCATCCCCTACCGCAGCAACACGCTGCTCATGTTCCCGATCAACCGGCTGGCCCTGCACGGCGTCTCCGTGCGCAGCGTCACCAACCACCAGCGCCGCTTCACCGCCCTCGTCGGTGACCTGCAGCACCACCTGTTCGACCTGGCGCTCTGAGGGGACCGGCATGCAACCGTTCGACCAACGCGAGGGCCACATCTGGCTCGACGGTCGGCTCGTCGACTGGGCCGACGCCAGGCTGCACGTGCTCACCCACGGGCTGCACTATGCCAGCAGCATCTTCGAGGGGGTACGCGTCTACGGCGGCACGCCGTTCATGCTGCGCGAGCACATCTCGCGGCTGGGGGGCTCGGCCCGCATCCTCGACTTCGAACTGCCCCACGACGAGCAGACCCTGTACCAGGCGACGCTGGACGTGGTCGCCAAGGCCGGCATCACCGACGGGTACATCCGGATGAACGCCTGGCGCGGCTCCGAGGTCATCCAGACCGCGGCGCTGAAGACGTCGGTGCACACCTCCGTCGCAGCCTGGGAACTGCCGGCCGGGTACTACGCTGCCGAGGACGCCCTGGAGACCGGCATCTCGCTGTGCACCGGCGAGTACCGCCGCCCCGCACCCGACACCGCACCGGTGAAGAGCAAGGCCGCCGGCAACTACATGATCGGTACGATCAGCAAGAACCGGGCACTGCGCGCCGGCTTCGACGACGCGCTGCTGCTCGACCACGCGGGCTTCATCGCCGAGATCACCGGGGCGCACATCTTCTTCACCCGCGACGGTGTCCTCCACACGCCGACCACCCGGTGCGTCATCGACGGCATCACCCGTGAGTGCGTGCTACACCTGGCCAGGCACGCCGGCATCTCCATCGTCGAGGCCGATCTGGCACCGGAGTTCGTGGCGCAGGCCGACGGTGCGTTCGTCTGCGGTACCGCCTGTGAGATCCTACCGGTGGCCCGAATCGACGGGCAGGGCTACGACCTGTCCGGCAACGCGGTGATCCGGACGCTGATCGACGGCTACCGCGAGATGACGGCCGGGCGCAGCCCGGTCACCGTGCCGAACAGGTGGGGGCGTTAGGCGCATGGGGGCACTGCTCGCATTCGAGAAGCTGGTGCCGGTGGCGCTGGCCTTCGGCTGCGGCGTGTTCTTCGCCCGGCGCCGGATCGGGGGCGCGGACGCGTCCAAGGGGTTCGCCGACTTCGCGTTCCTGTTCGCGGTGCCGTGCTACCTGTTCGTCAACATCTACCGCAGCGACCTGGCGGCGCTGTTCAACTGGCGGGCCATCCTCGGCTACGCATTGACCGCGATGGTGGGCATGGCTGTGGTCGGGCTGGCCACCTGGCTCACCGTGTCCCGCGAGCCGCGCGACATCGCGCTGCGGATCATGGCCGGCATCCAGGTGAACACCGCGTACTTCGCGGTGCCGGTGTTCATCATGCTGTTCGGCGACGCTGCACCGATCTTCCCGGTGCTGCTGTTCCAGGTGTGCGTGCTGACCCTGGTCGTCATCTCGATCATGGAACTGGGCGGGCCACCGGTGGGCCCGGCGCCGGTATCGGCCTCCGTGCCGGTACCGGCGCAGGCGACCACCGCGGATCGAGCGGTCACCGCGGTGGCCGTACCGGATCCGACGGTCGCCGCCCCCGCGCCCGCGCCGCGCCGGGGGGCCGCAGGCAAGCTGCTGCGGGCAGTGTGGGCCTCGCTCAACACCCCGGTGGTACTCGCCTGCAACCTCGGCATCGTCGCCAACCTGATCGGGGTCGGGGTGCCCGCCCCGCTGATGGACGGGTTCGCATTCGTCGGGGACGCCGCCTCCCCGGTGGCGCTGTTCGCCCTCGGGCTGCACCTCGGCGGCACGGGCCTGAGCATCCGAGGGACCACCTGGGAGGAGATCTGGCTGATCGCCGTCAAGTGCGTCGCGTTCCCGCTGGCCATGTGGCTCGCCTGCGGGTACCTGTTCGACGTGCGTGGCGACTGGCTGAAATACCTCGTCCTCATCGCGGCGATGCCGGCGCCGCAGAACCTGTTCATCTTCGCGCAGCGTTACGGGGTCGGCGTGGACATGTCGGCGTCCCTGGTGGTGAAGAGCTCGGTGGCGGCCCTGCTGCTGCTGCCGCTGTGGATCCACTGGGCGCACGTCGTCGGCTGACCGTCTCCGTACCCCTTGAGTCCGGACCGCCCGCACTTCGACGAAGGTCCGTCCACCACCGTCACTTCCAGCGGTAGAGAGGTAGTTCATGACGCAGGTACTGTCACCCACGGGGGTCGTCATCCGCCAGGTCGCCGGAAGGATCGGTGCCGAGATCTCCGGGGTGGACCTGCGGGAGGAGCTCGACGACGCGACGGTCGCCGCCATCTGGCAGGCCGTGCTCACCCACCGGGTGGTCTTCTTCCGCAACCAGGACATCAGTCACGCTCAGCACGTCGCGTTCGGTCGCCGCTTCGGGGCGCTGACCCGCCGTGCGGGCAAGAAGCACGGGGTGCACCCGGAGGGCTTCCCGGAGATCCTGACCGTCGACCCGAAGGCGGACGTCGCCCGGTACGGCAAGAACTTCGAGGAGTACTACCACCGCAAGTGGGTCTCCCCCCTCGCCGGCTGGCACAGCGACCTCACCCAGACGGTGAACCCACCGACCGCCTCCATCCTGCGCGCCGAGAAGACGCCGGAGTTCGGCGGGGACACCCAGTGGACCAACATGGTCGCCGCGTACCAGGGACTGGCCGAGCCGCTGCGCGACCTGGCCGACTCGCTACGAGCCGAGCACGCGTTCTTCACCGGCGTGCAGCTGCTCTACACCGACGAGCGTGACCGCGACATCCTGCGCATGTACTGCGAAGACCCGCAGGCCGCGATCCACCCGGTGGTCCGGGTGCACCCGGAGACCGGGGAGAAGGCGCTGTTCGTCAGCCCCGGCTCCACCACCCGCATCATGGGCTTCACCCAGACCGAGAGCCGGCACCTCCTCGATCTGTTCTTCCAGCACATGACCAGCGCCGAGTACACGGTGCGCTTCCGCTGGCAGCCGGGTGACATCGCGTTCTGGGACAACCGCACCACCTGCCACTTCGCCCCGACCGACTTCGCCCACCTCGACGTCGAGCGGGTCATGCACCGGGTGACCCTCCTCGGCGAGCCGGCGGTCGGCCCCGACGGCAGCACCTCCGAGCTGGCCGGTGGGGAGCCGCTGCAGCCCTGGTAGACCGGTGGGACGCCGCGGTGTGCCGGCCCTGGCGCGGCCCGGGCCCAGGGAATCCCCGCTCTTTAGAGCGGGGAGGATGTCAAGGTTTTGCGTACACCCCCTGCTCGCCGAGCCGGTGC
>NZ_JBEZEV010000102.1:0-22239 GCF_040649055.1 Micromonospora sp. NPDC049060 | reverse complement strand
CGCGGGGGCTAAATGGTCCCCCTCGTTAACATGCGCCGGGGCCCGCGGGGGGGGGGGCCGGCGGCGCCCCCCCCGGCGGTGCCGGCGGCGGGGCGTCCCGCAGCGCCGCGACGGCGGCGATCGGGGCCACCACCAGCGCGACGGCGACCGCCCCGGTCGCGACGGCGGCGCGGCGGCGACGCCGCAGCGTGCGCCGGGCCGCGTCCGGGCCCGGACCGTCGATCCGGTCCGTCAGGTCTCCGCGGTACGCGGCGAAGCGCGCCCGCAGCGGGTCCTGCTCAGGCATGGCCGACTCCCTCCGGGTTCTCGTCGAGCAGGGTGGCCAGGACGGCGCGGCCCCGGTGCAGCCACGACTTGACCGTTCCCTCGGCCACCCCCTCCTGGACGGCGATCTGGGCGACGGACATGTCGGCGAGGTAGTGCAGGACCACGGCCCGCCGGTGTTTCTCGGGCAGCGCCGCGAGCGCCCTGTCGATGGCCACCCGGTCCGGCGTCGGGCCCGGCACCTGCGCCTCCACCCGCCGCTGCCGCAGCAGGTGGCCGCGGGCGGTACGCAGCCGACGCCACCTGCTGCGGGCGAGGTTCCAGGCCACCCGCCGGATCCAGGCCACCGGGTCGTCGTAGCGGGCCAGCCGGTCCCACCGGGCGAGCGCCCGGCAGAACGCCTCCTGCGCCAGGTCCTGGGCCTGGCCCAGGTCTCCGGTGTACGCGCAGAGCTGCGCGGTCACGCTGCGGAAGTGCGCGTGGTAGAAGTCGTCGAAGGTGATCGTCGCCGCGCCCTCGCCGGTCCGCGCGTCGACCGTCGGAGGTGGTTCGTTGGCGCGGGCCCCCATCGTCACAGTCACTGTCCCTCCCCGTTCGGGCCGCCGTGGGTGTCTGGCGGCGGTAACACTCCACCGGGTCGCGGCCGGTTGCGGCCGGCGCGGTCGTGGATCCGACGGCGGAACGGGGCACCGACGGGTCGACCGGCGCCGCCGTGGGCTGTGGTTGACTTGTGGCGGTGCTCGGGAAGGGGGCGGTCGTGCAGGTGCCGGGAGTGCTCGGTGAGCCGATCCGGTTCGTGCTGAACTGGGGCCGCCGCTACTCGCTCTGGGTCTTCAACTTCGGCCTGGCCTGCTGCGCGATCGAGTTCATCGCCACCAGCATGGGCCGGCACGACTTCATGCGGCTGGGCGTGATCCCGTTCGCGCACGGGCCCCGGCAGGCCGACCTCATGGTCGTCTCCGGGACGGTCACCGACAAGATGGCCCCCGCGATCAAGCGGCTCTACGACCAGATGCCCGAGCCGAAGTACGTCATCTCGTTCGGCGCGTGCTCCAACTGCGGCGGCCCCTACTGGGACTCGTACTCGGTGACCAAGGGCGTCGACCAGCTCATCCCGGTCGACGTCTACGTGCCCGGCTGCCCGCCCCGGCCCGAGGCGCTCCTGCACGGCATCCTGCGCCTCCAGGAGAAGATCGCCGCCGAGCAGTCCGGGATCGGCGGCGTGCCCCGGCCGGACGCGCTCGCCCCGCCGGTCGACGCCCCGCTGGCCGACGCCGGCTCGACCGGTATGCGTCCCCGCTCGGCGGAGTCGCTGACCGCCCCGCCGGTCCGCCCGCCCACCTCCTGAGCCGTACGGTCCGGTCGGCCGAGAACCCCGGTTGGCTGGCGGGGGCTAGCCTGCGCACCATGAACCACTCCGCCGACCAGCGTTCCGCCCACATCGCCGACGTGCTCACCGAGGAGTTCGGCGCGTCGATGGCTCTCGACCCGGCCGCCTTCCGCCGCAAGTTCCGCAAGATGGCCGCGTCCCCGTTCGCCTTCTACCGGGGCAGCGCCTCGCTCTTCTACGCCGACCAGGTCGGTGACTTCGCCGACGACCGGTTCCTCGACGACCGGACCAGCCGGGTGTGGATCCACGGCGACCTGCACGCGGAGAACTTCGGCACGTACATGAACGCGTCCGGGCAGCTCGTGTTCAACGTCAACGACTTCGACGAGGCGTACGTGGGGCCGTTCAGCTGGGACCTGAAGCGGCTGGCGGCCAGCGTGGCGCTGATCGGCTACGCCAAGGCGCTCTCCGACCGGGCGATCAGCGACCTGGTCACCGGCTTCGCCCGGTCGTACCTGACCGAGCTGCGCGCCATCGCCGAGGGGGGCGACGACGCGATCGGCTCGATCACCCTGGACAACGCCGACGGGGTGCTCCGCCGGGTGCTCCAGCAGGCGCGGCTCAACACCCGGGTCGACCTGCTCGCCACGCAGACCACCATCGACAACTACGAACGCCGGTTCTCGCTGGGCGACGGCGTCTACGAGATCGACGCCGAGACCCGGGAACGGGTCTGCGCCGCGTTCGAGGACTACCTCGGCACGCTGCCCGCCTCCTCCGCCCAGCTCCGTCCCGTGGCCACCCAGATCAAGGACGTGGTGCTGCGCAAGGGGGTGGGCATCGGCTCGGCCGGGCTGCCGTCGTACAACCTGCTGCTGGAGGGGCACACCCAGGCGCTGGAGAACGACGTCGTCATCTACATGAAGCAGGCCCAGGTGCCGGCGGTGGCCCGGCACATCGCCGACGAGGCGGTCGCGGGCTACTTCCAGCACCAGGGGCACCGCACGGCCGAGTCGCAGCGGGCACTCCAGGCGCACGCCGACCCGTGGCTGGGCTTCACCGAGCTGGACGGGGCCGGGCAGCTCGTCGCCGAGGTCTCCCCGTACGCGGCCGACCTCGACTGGGCGGACGTGAACGAGCCGGAGGAGTTGGCCGGCGTGCTGACCGACCTGGGCCGGGCGGTCGCCCGGATGCACTCGGTGGCCGACGACGAGTCCAGCCACGACCTGGTCGACTACTCCACGGAGGAGGCGATCGTGGCGGCGGTGGACGCCGACGAGGCGGGCTTCGTGACGCACCTGGTCGACTTCGCCCACGCGTACGGCGTCCGCGCCCGGCAGGACCACCAGCTCTTCGTCGACCTGTTCCGCAACGGCCGGCTGCCCGGCCTCTGAGCGGAGTCAGGAACCGAACTCCAGCACCACCTTGATGTCGTCCGGCTCGGAGGTGTACGCCCCGGCGTACGCCTCCACCGGCACCCGGCGGGTGATCAGCGCGTCGAGCCACGACCGGTCGGCGCGGGCCAGCGCGGCAGCGGCGAGGTCCCAGTGCCGGCGGTTGGCGTTCACCGAGCCGAACACGACGTTGTTCTCCAGCACGAGCGCGCGGTTGAGCGCCCCGGCGTCGAGGTCGATGGTCCGCCCGCCGCTGGAGACGCCGGTCAGGCAGACGATGCCGGTCGGCGCGGCCTTGTACATCACGTCGAGGACGACGACCGGCGCCCCGGTGCACTCCAGCACCACGTCCGGCTCGAAGTCCAGCTCGCTGACGGGCACGGTGTGGTAGGTCGCCCCGAGCGCCCGGACCAGGTCCGGCTTCGGCCCGGTGGTGTTGCGGTCCAGCACGTGCACGGCGAGCCCGCGCTGCGTGGCCAGCAGCGCGGCCAGCAGGCCGATCGGCCCGGCCCCGGTGACCAGTACGGTCTGCGGCTGCCACTCGGCGCGGGCACCGATGCGCTCGATGTGCTCCCACGCCTTCGCCACCACGCTGGTCGGCTCGAGCAGCATGCCGACCGGGGCGAGGGCCCGGTCCAGTCCCACGGCGAACCGGGGTTGCAGCCGCCAGCGGTCCCGGGCGAAGCCGGGCAGGGCCTTGATGCCGTGCTCGGTGAACCGACCGTTGCGGCACATGTCCCACTCGCCGACCGCGCAGTTCGGGCAGGGCACCGGGTCGGGGTGCCGGACGACGCCCGCCACCAGGTCGCCGGGTTGCAGCGTGCCCGACGGGTCCTCCAGCACCCGGCCCAGCGACTCGTGCCCCAGCACCAGCCGGTCCGCGCCGGGCGGCGCCTCGCCGTAGTCGCCGGCGATGATCTCGTGGTCGGTGCCGCAGATCCCCACCGCCAGCGCCTCGACCAGGATCGCGCCCTCCTCGGGCGGTGGCTCCGGATGATCGTCGATCAGCCGCAGCGAGTCGGCGACACCCGGAATGACAGTCACAGCGCGCACGCCCCCATCCTTCCCCGCCCCCGGTATCCCCCGCCGCCAAAGCCCGACATCCACCCCGCACCTCCGCGCCCCGCACCCGCGCCCGCACCCCGCACCCCACGCTCTCGTGCCCCGTGCCCCGTGCCCCGTGCCCCGCAGCTCCGCCCGCACGCCGCGTCCGCTCGATCATGCAGTTGTGGTGGGGGACGAAGGTCGCCTTCCCTGCCGAACCGGGCACCACGACTGCATGATCGTCCCGGCGGAGGGGCGGCGGAAGGGCGGGGGATCGGGGGTGGGGTGGGCGCGGGGCGTGGGGCGTTCGGTTGGGTGGGGGGTGCGGGGGAGGACCTAGGATCAGCGGCATGACTCCGGAAGAGGTCGGCCAGCGGATGGTGGCGCTGCTCGCGCCCGCCGAGGTGACCCCGTCGGTCTCCGGCGGCCAGGCGTACGCCCGCGCCACCGTCGACGTACCGCCGGCGAACTGGCCGGACGCGCTCCGCGCGGCCCGCGACGACGCCGAGCTGGCCTGCGACTACTTCGACTGGCTCTCCGCCGTCGACGAACTCGCCGGCGGCTTCGACGTGGTGGCGCACCTCTGGTCCACCACCCGCCGGCACGGGATCCTGCTGCGGACCCGGGTGCCCCGGGACGCCCCGGCGGTCGCCTCGGTCGTCGACGTCTACCCGGGCGCCGCATGGCACGAGCGGGAGACGCACGAGATGTTCGGCATCGACTTTCCCGGTCACGCCGGGCTGGCACCGCTGCTGCTGCCGCCCGAGTTCGAGGGGCATCCACTGCGCAAGGAGGTCGTGCTCGCCTCCCGGGTGGCGAAGCCCTGGCCGGGCGCGAAGGAACCGGGCGAGTCCGAGGCCGGCGGCGGGCGCCGCCCGATCCGCCCGCCGGGCGTACCCGCGCCGGGGGAGTGGGGGACGACGCCGACACCTGCCGGCGCGGGCGGGGTCGGCGAGGGGCCGCGCGGCGGCACCCCGGCCCGCCCGGCCCGGGAGCGGCCTGCCCGACCGGCCCCGGGGGCCCGTCCACCCCGTACCGCCCGGCCCGCCGCCACCGCCGACGGCCCGGCACCCGCCGACGGCCCGGCACCCGCCGACCCGGCGGTCACCCGTCCCGCCGACCCGGTGGCCGACGCCGGTCCGCCGCCCGCCGCACCTGTCGACGGTCCGGCGCCTGCCGACCCGGCGGTCACCGGTCCCGCCGACCCGGCGGGCGATGCCGGTCAGTCACCCGGCGGGCCCGGCGGCCGGACGGCCCGCCCCGGCCCGCCGGCGGACCGGCCCGCGTCCGAGGGCCCGGCAGCGTCGGAGCGTTCCGGCGACGACGGAGGTACGCCCTGATGCCACTGTGGTTGGAGCTGGTCATCCGGGTGGGGGGCGTGCTCGTCGCCTTCCTCACCCTGCCGTTGCTGGTCGGGCAGGCCGAGCACAAGGTGATGGCGCACATGCAGGGCCGGCTCGGCCCGATGTACGCGGGCGGCTTCCACGGCTGGGCCCAGCTGGTCGCCGACGGCGTGAAGTTCGTGCAGAAGGAGGACGTCACGCCCCGGGAGGCGGACCGGGCGGTCTTCCGGCTCGCCCCGGCGGTCGCCCTGGTGCCCTACCTGCTGGTCCTGCTGGTGATCCCGCTCGGCCCGGACGACCTGGTCGGGCAGCCGCTGGACATCGGCCTGTTCTTCGTGCTGGCCGTGGTGGGCGTGGGCGTGGTGGCGGTGCTGATGTCGGCGTGGGCGTCGGCCAACAAGTACAGCCTCCTCGGCGGGATCCGCGGCGCGGCCCAGCTGCTCGGCTACGAGCTGCCGCTGGTGCTGGCCGCCGCGTCGGTGGCGATGGCGGCCGGGACGCTCAGCCTCTCCGGCATCGTCGAGGCGTGGCAGCCGTGGTGGCTGCTCTGGCAGGCCCCCGCCATGGTCGTCTTCTTCCTCGCCGGGCTCGCCGAGATCCGCCGCCCGCCGTTCGACATGCCGGTCGCCGACTCGGAGCTGGTCTTCGGCTACATGACGGAGTACACGGGCCTGCGGTTCGCGTTCTTCCTGCTCGCCGAGTACGTCGGGATCGTGGTGATCGCCGCGCTCACCACCGTGCTCTTCCTCGGGGGCTGGCAGGGCCCCTTCGCCGACGCGCAGCTCGGCTGGCTGTGGACCCTGCTGAAGGTCTTCGCCGTCTCGTTCCTGATCATCTGGCTCCGGGTGTCCTACCCCCGCCTGCGCGAGGACCAGCTCCAGCGTCTCTGCTGGCTAGTCCTGGTCCCCGTCTCCCTGGGCCAACTGGTTCTCACCGCCGCCGTCCGCGTCGCGCTGTAGGGGCGCGCCGTCCGCGTCGCGCGGTGGGGCGCGCCGTCAGGGCAGCGGGGTGTGGGCGGGGTCGACGCGCTCGGCGGGCGGGGGCGGCGGGGGCGGGGTGCCGTCGCCGAAGGGACGACCGCCGAGGGCCTCGCGGCCGTGCGGGGTGAGCCAGTTCGCCAGGTCGGGGCCGAGCGGCACCATCCCGGTCGGGTTGATGTCGCGGTGCACCTCGTAGTAGTGCCGCTTGATGTGGTCGAAGTCGACCGTGTCGCCGAAGCCCGGCGTCTGGAACAGGTCCCGGGCGTACGCCCAGAGCACCGGCATCTCGGTCAGCTTGCTCCGGTTGCACTTGAAGTGCCCGTGGTAGACCGGGTCGAAGCGGACCAGCGTGGTGAACAGCCGCACGTCCGCCTCGGTGATGGTGTCCCCGACCAGGTAGCGCTGCCCGGCCAGCCGCTCGCTGAGCCAGTCCAGCCGGTCGAACAGCAGGTGGTACGCCTTCTCGTACGCCGCCTGGTCGCCGGCGAAGCCGCACCGGTAGACGCCGTTGTTGACGTCCCGGAAGAGCAGCGTGCTCACCTCGTCGATCTCGTCGCGCAGCCGCTCCGGGTAGAGGTCGGGCGCCCCCTCACGGTGGTACGCCGTCCACTCGGTGGACAGGTCGAGGCTCATCGGCCCGAAGTCGTTGGTGACCACCTGCCCGGTGGGCACGTCCACGATCGCCGGCACGGTGATGCCCCGCTCGTAGCCGGGGAACCGGGCGAAGTACGCCTCGGCCAGCCGCTCGATGCCGAGCACGGGGTCGCGCCCGCCCGGGTCGAGGTCGAACGTCCAGCTCCGCTTGTCGTGGGTCGGGCCGGCCACCGCCAGCGAGATCGCGTCCTCCAGCCCGAGCAGTCGCCGTACGATGATCAGCCGGTTCGCCCAGGGACAGGCGCGGCTGACCGCCAGCCGGTAGCGGCCGGGCTCCACGGGCCAGCCGTCGCGGGCGTCGGCGGTGATCCGGGTGGCGATGTAGCGCTGGTCCCGGGTGAACTCGCCGCCCGGCTCGACGTACCGGCCGCCGGTGCGCATCAGCACCTCGTCCGCGTTGGTCGCCGCGCCGCCCTCGGTCGTGCCGCCCATGCCCGCCCCCTCCGCCGTCGTCCGTCGCTCGTCCCATCATGGCGGCTACACCGCCCCCGGGCGCGCCGAGTGCCGACCTCCGCCGCTGGGCTCGCGGTGTGCCGACCACCGCCGCCGGGCGCGCGGTGTGCCGGCCGCCGCTGCCGGAGGTGGCGCGCCGGGACCGGCCGGCCGGCCCCGGTGGCCGGTTAGGCTGCCGCGATGACCGATGTGGAGGCGGCGGCCCGACGCTTCATCGCCGACGTGTGGAACGGCGCGCGGGAGGAGTCGGCGTACGAACTGGTGTCGCCGGAGTGCCCCGGGCTGGGCGGCGAGGGGCCGGAGGCGACGCTGGCGTGGCACCGGGAGCGCCGCGCCGCCTTCCCCGACCTGCGCTACAAGCTCGTGGACGTGGTGGCCGCGGGGGACCGGGTGGCGGTGCACTGGCGAGCGGCGGGCACCCAGGCCGGGCCGTTCGGGCCGGTGCCGCCGACCGGGCAGGTGGTCAGCTACTCGGGGGCGAGCTTCCTGCGCTTCGACGACGCGGGCCGGATCGTCGACGTGTGGAGCTGCAACGAGCTGTTCCAGCTCCTCCAGCAGCTCGGCGTCGAGATGCTCCCGCCCGCGCCCGGTGGGATCAGCGGGACCGGGGCGTGATCCTGCCGAGCGGGATGTCGATCTCCCACGGCTCCGGGACGAGGATGCCGTCGGTCATCCGGGCCTGCTCGACGTAGACGCCCTTTGCCGGGTCGAGCTTGTGGGCGTGCACCACGATCCCGGCCTCGGTCTCGATCCGCCAGAAGTAGGGGATGTCGGCCTCGGCGTAGAGCGCGGGCTTGAGCACCCGGTCGATGCTCCGCGACCCCTCGGAGACGATCTCGACCACCAGCATCACCTCGTGGGGCCGGTAGTGCGACGGGTTGCGCGAGGCCGAGTCCAGCTCCGTGACCAGCACGTCGGGGATGAACGCCCGGGTGCGGGAGAGCCGCACCTCGACGCCCTGCGTGACGTCGAGGTCGGTGGGGCAGCTTTCCTCGAGCGCGGCCATGAGACGACCGGCGATGGACTGGTGGAGTCGCGTGGGGGAGGGCGACATGATGAGGTTTCCGTCCAGGAGTTCGTGGCGGCGGCCGTCGTCGGGCAGGCGGTCGAGGTCGTCGGCCGTCCACTCGCCCGGCGGCGGAAACTCGTCGTGCAGCGCGGCGGTCATGGCGAGCCCTTTCCGGTGCGTCGTTCTCCCCGCCTCACCGTACCGCCGGCAGACCCCGGGTGGTGGTCGCGCGCGCCGCGGCCACAGGGCAGGATGGTCGGCATGACCGACCGCAGCGAGCGCAGCGAGCCGGGCGGCGCCGGCGGAGACCGTGGCCTGCCGGGCGCGGGCCTGGTGAAGGGGCTCGCGGTCACGTTGAAGACGATGACCCGCCGCTCGACCACCCAGCAGTACCCGGACGTCGCCCCCGAGCTGCCGCCCCGCTCGCGCGGGGTGATCGCGCTGCTGGAGGAGAACTGCACGGTCTGCATGCTGTGCGCCCGGGAGTGTCCGGACTGGTGCATCTACATCGACTCGCACAAGGAGGAGGTGGCGGTGCCCGGCGCCGCCCGCCCCCGCCAGCGCAACGTGCTCGACAAGTTCGACATCGACTTCTCGCTCTGCATGTACTGCGGCATCTGCGTGGAGGTCTGCCCCTTCGACGCCCTCTACTGGTCGCCGGAGTTCGAATACTCCGAGTACGACATCAAGGACCTGCTGCACGACAAGGACCACCTCGGGCAGTGGATGGCCACCGTGCCGCCGCCGCCCGCGCACGACCCGAACGGTGAGCCGGCGAAGGAGGAGACCGCCGCCGCGCGCAAGGCCGCGGTCCCGGCCGCGCCCGCCGCCCGTCCCGCCGCCCCGGCCGCCCGTCCCGCCGCCCCGGCCGTACGACCCGAGCCCGAGGCCGGCGCATGACCGGTGCGGACGTGCTGCTGCTCGCCCTCGGCGCGCTGGCGGTCGGTTCGGGGGTGCTGGTGGTGGCGACCCGGCACCTGGTGCGCGCCGGCCTCTACCTGGTGCTCTGCCTTGGCGCGCTGGCCGGGATGTACCTGGTGCTCACCGCCGAGCTGGTGGCCTGGGTCCAGGTGCTGATCTACGTGGGCGCTGTGGTGGTGCTGCTGCTCTTCGCGGTGATGCTCACCCGCGCCCCGATCGGCGCCTCCGACGACCTGGACCGGCCCGGCTGGGCGGCGGCGCTGATCGGCGGCGGCACCGGGCTCGGGCTGGCCGCCCTGCTCGTCGACGCGTACCGCTGGACGGCCGTGGAACTGCCCGACGCGGGCACCGCGGAACGCCTCGGCGACCAGATCTTCCGTAGCTGGGTGCTGCCCTTCGAGGTGCTCTCGGTGCTGCTGCTGTCCGCCCTGGTCGGCGCCATCGTGATCTCCCGCCCCGACATCGGCCGGCCGAGGGCCGACCAGCGGGGCATCGACCGGGCGGGCACCGAGGGGCGGTCGCGGTGAGACCCGTCATCCCGTACGTCACCGCCGCGCTGCTGTTCGGCCTCGGCGTCTACGGCGTGCTGCGCCGGCGCAACGCGGTGCTGGTGCTGATGGCCGTCGAGCTGATGCTCAACGCGGTCAACCTGATCCTGGTCACCGCCGACACCACGGTGCGCGCGCAACTGCCGCACGGCGGTCAGGTCTTCGCGCTCTTCGTGATCGTGCTGGCCGCCGCCGAGATCGGGGTGGGCCTGGCGATCGTGCTCCAGCTCTACCGGCTGCGGGCCACCGTCGCCGTCGACGAGGTGCCGCTGACCGAGCCGGTCACGGTCGCCGCCACTGCCGGGGCCGATCCGGGCAACGCTGCCGGGACCGACGCCCGGCCCGGGTCCGCCGACCGCCCGGAGGGGGAACGGTGAGCACGACCACCCTGCTCGGCGTGCTGCTGCCGGCCGTACCGTTGGTGGCGGGTCTGCTCGGTCTGCTGCTGCCACCCGCGCCGCGCGAGGCCGGCACGGACGGGGGCCGGGCCCGGCGGGTGGCGATCGCGCTCGGCGTGGCCGGGGCGGCCGGGGCGCTGGCGCTCGCCGTCGCCCTGCTGGTCACCCTCGACCGGCCCGCGGAGGCGTCCACCACCTGGGTGGACCTGGGCGGGCTGACGGTGAGCCTCGGGGTGCGGCTGGACTCCGCCGCCGCGCTGGTCGCCGTCGCGGTTGCCGCGGTGGCCCTGGCCGTGCAGGTCTACTCGGTCGGCTACCTGCGCCGGGGCCCGCACGACGACGTCGACACCGACCACCGCTACCCGCCGTACGCGGCGCAGATCAGCCTCTTCACCGCCGCCATGCTGCTGGTGGTGGTCGCCGGCGACCTGATCCTGCTGCTGGTCGGCTGGGAGGTGATGGGCATCTGCTCCTACCTGCTCATCGCCCACGACCGCCGGCTGCCGGAGGCACCGGCCGCCGCGATGAAGGCGTTCCTGGTGACCCGGGTCGGCGACGTCGGCTTCCTGCTCGGCATCGCGCTGCTCGGCGTCTCGGCCGGCAGCTTCCGGATCGCCGACGTGCTCGCCCACGACCACGCCACCGGTACGCTGACCGCCGCCTGCCTGCTGCTGCTCGCCGGGGTGGCCGGCAAGAGCGCCCAGTTCCCGCTGCACACCTGGCTGCCGGACGCGATGGCCGGCCCAACGCCGATCTCCGCGCTGATCCACGCCGCCACCATGGTCGCCGCCGGCGTGTACGCGGTGACCCGGCTCTACCCGCTGTTCGAGGTGACCCCGGCCGCGCTGGCGGTGCTCGGCGTCATGGCCTCGGTCACCCTGCTGCTCGGCGCGTTCGCCGCCACCGCCCAGGACGACCTCAAGCGGGTGCTGGCCTGGTCGACGGTCTCGCAGATCGGCTACATGACGGGCGCGCTGGCGGTCGGCTCCACCCCGGCCGCCCTGTTCCACCTGCTCACCCACGCCGCGTTCAAGGCGCTGCTCTTCCTCGCTGCCGGTGCGGTGATCCACGCCGTCGGCACCACGCTGATGTCCCGCATGGGCGGGCTGCGCCGCAGCATGCCGGTCACCTTCTGGTGCACGGTGATCGGGCTCGGGGCGCTGGCCGGGGTGCCGCCGCTGTCGGGCTTCTGGAGCAAGGACGGCGTGCTCACCGTCGCCCAGGACGCCGCCCTGCACGGCACCGGCCCGGCCCCGGCCTGGGTCGGCTGGCTGGTCTGGCTGGCCGGGCTGGTCGGCGTCGCGGTCACCGCCTGGTACGCCACCCGCCTGCTGCTGCGCACCTTCTTCGGCGAGGCGCGGATGCCGCTGGCCCACCCGCACGACCCGCCCGCGGTGATGCGCTGGCCGCTGCTGCTTCTCGCCGTGCCGGCCGCCCTGCTCGGCCTCGCCGGCTTCGACTGGGCCTTCGCCCGCCGGTTGCTGCTGACGCCCACCGCCAGCGCGCCGGAGCATCTGCTGATCCACGTCGGCCCGGAACTGCTGCTGCCGCTGGCGTTGCTCGCCGTCGGGGCGGGGCTCGCCTGGCTGCGCTGGCGGCGGGACCCGGCCGCCGACCCGGCGACCGGGCTGGGTCCGCTGCGGCCGGTCTTCGCCGCCGCGTTCCGGCTCGACGACGTCCAGCGCGCCCTGGTCGTACGCCCGGCGAAGGCGCTGGCCCGCGCCACGCGTACGGCCGACGAGGTGGTGGTGGACGGCGCGGTCGAGGGCAGCGGCCGGGCCGCGCTCGGCCTCGGCGGCGGCCTCGCGTCGCTGCACCGCGCGGCGCTGCCGCGCGCGGCGGCCGGCGTGCTCGCCGGGGCGCTGCTGATCGGCCTGGCGGCCGTCGTGATCGGAGTGGCCGTACCGTGAGCGCGAGGAGTGAGCCGGTTTTGCGAGCCCCGCAGTCGCGAACTGAGGTATCGCCATGAGGTTGGGGGAGTTCCTGCTGGTGGCGGTGCTGGCGCTGCCGGCGCTCGGCGCGCTGGCGGTGGCGGCGACGCCCCGGGACCGGGCGGCCCGGGCGGTCGGCACGGCCGTCGCCGCGCTGACCCTGGTGGCCGCCGCGCTGCTCTTCCTCGGCGACCGCGGCTGGACCAGCTACGCGGCGGACGCCCCCGCCGTGCGCCCCTGGCACCGGCTCGACCTGCCCTGGGTGCCCGGCCTCGACCTGCGCTTCCACCTCGGCGTGGACGGCATCTCCTGGCCGCTCGTCGTGCTGACCGCCCTGCTCACCCTGCTCTGCTGCGCGTACACGCTGTGGAAGGTGCCCGACGGCGGCAGCGGCCGGGCGCTGGTGGCCCTGCTGCTGGTCGTCGAGGTCGGCATCCTCGGCACCTTCCTCGCTCTCGACCTCGTGCTCTTCTTCGTCTTCTTCGAGGTCGTCCTGCTCCCCATGTACGCGATCATCGCCGGCTGGGGCGGCGCGGACCGGCGGCGGGCGGCCCGCAAGTTCGCCCTCTACACGCTGTTCGGCTCGGTGCTGCTGCTTGTCGGCGTGTTCGTGGTGGTGGCCGCCGCCGGGACGGCCGACGTGGTGGCGCTCACCGGCGGCACGGGCCTGTCCCGGGGCACCCAGCTCGCGGCGTTCACGCTGCTGGCGCTGGCCTTCGCGGTGAAGAGCCCGCTCTGGCCGCTGCACTCCTGGCTGCCCGACGCGCACACCCAGGCGCCCACCGTCGGCAGCGTCGTGCTCGCCGGGGTGCTGCTCAAGATGGGCACGTACGGGCTGGTCCGGATCGCGGTCGGGGTGGCTCCCGAGGGCGCCCGCTGGGCCGCCCCGCTGCTCGGCATGCTGGCGGTGGCGGCGATCCTCGTCGGGTCGCTGGTCTGCCTCGCGCAGCGGGAACTGAAGCGGCTGATCGCGTACTCGAGCGTCGGGCACATGGGCTTCGTGCTGCTCGGGGTCGCCACGCTCACCACCACCGGCATCCAGGCGGCCCTGATCGGCAACGTCGCGCACGGGGTGATCACCGGCCTGCTCTTCTTCCTCGCCGGCGCGGTCAAGGACCGTACGCACACCGGGTCGCTGGACGAGCTGTCCGGGCTGCGGGAGACCGCCCCCCGCCTAGCCGGGCTGCTCGGCTTCGCCGCCGTCGCCTCGCTCGGCCTGCCCGGGCTGGCCGGCTTCTGGGGCGAGGCGTTCGCCGTGGTCGCCGCCGTCGAGGTCGGCGGGGCGCTCTGGACCACCCTGGGCGTGCTGGCGGCGATCGGCGGGGCGCTCACCGCCGCGTACCTGCTGCGGCTGCTGCGCAGGGTCACGCACGGGCGGCCCAGCCCGGCGGTCGCACGGCTGACCCCCGGCCTGGCCGGCGCGGAACTGCTCGCGTGGGCGCCGCTGGTGCTGCTCGCCCTCGCGGTCGGCCTGGCCCCGACCCTGGTGCTCGGCGTCGCCGAGGCCCCCGTCGACGCCCTCGTGGAGGTGCTGCGGTGAGCGAGCGAATCATCGGGCTCTGTGCGCTGGTGTCTCGTGACGGCACGCAGCGGAGCGGAGTGCCGGCATGAGCGTGGTGCAGAGCGTCGACAACGTGGCGCTGCTCCCGGCGTACCTGGCCGCCGGCACGGCCGTGCTGGTGCTGCTCGCCGACCTGCTGGTGGCCCGCGCCCGGGTCACGCTGGCCACGGCCGCGATCGGCGCGGCGGTCACGGCGCTCGGCGCGACCCTGGTCGGCGCCGGGGGCGAGCGCCGGACGTTCTGCGTTGGCCCCGACTGCTCGTACGTCTTCGGCGGCCGGGCCGCCCTGGTCGCCGTCGTCGTCGCCCTGCTCACCCTCGGCGTGCTCGCGCTGTCCGGCCCGCTGCTGCGGGCGGGGCAGTCGCCGGCGGGGGAGTACTGCTTCCTGCTCGCCTGCTCGATGACGGGCGGCGTGGTGCTCGGCGCGGCCGGCGACCTGATCACCCTGATCGTGGCGCTGGAGACGCTCACCCTCCCGCTCTACGTCCTCGTGGGGCTGCGCCGGGACAGCCTGGCCAGCGCCGAGGCGGCCGTCACCTTCTTCGTGGTCAGCGTGGTCGCCACCACCCTGACGCTGCTCGGGGCGGCGCTGCTCTACGCGGCCACCGGCGGACTGCACCTGGGCCGGATCGGCGCGATCCTCGCCGACCGCGCGGACCTGCTCGACCTGCCGCTGACCACCGCCGCCGTGGCGCTTGTGGTGCTGGGGCTGGCGTTCAAGGTGGCGGCGGTACCGTTCCACGCCTGGGCGCCGGCCGCCTACGACGGCGCGCCGTTGCCGGTGGCGGCGTACCTGTCCACCGCCTCCAAGCTGGGCGGCGTGGTGGCCCTGCTCGCCGTGGTGCAGCACGCGCTGCCCGCCGACGTGACCGGCCTGGTGCTCGCCCTGCTCGCGGTGCTGACGATGACCGTCGGCAACCTGGTGGCGCTGCGCCAGCGGCGTACGGTCCGGCTGCTCGCCTGGTCCTCGGTCGCCCAGGCCGGCTACATCCTCGCCCCGCTCGGCGCGCTGGCGCTGGCCGCCGGGCGCACCGCCGACGCCCGCACCGCCGCGTACGCGGCCGCCGTGGCGTACGCCGTCTTCTTCGTGGTGCTGGAACTGGCGGCCTTCGCGGCCGTGGTGGCGTTGCGCCCGGCGGGCGCGGACGGCGGCACGGTCGACGACCTGCGCGGGGCGGCCCGGCGTCACCCGTGGCGGGCGGCGGCGCTCGGGCTGGCGCTGATCGGGCTCGCCGGCCTGCCGCCGGGCCTGGCCGGCCTCTTCGCGAAGGTGACAGTGGTCCGTTCGCTGCTGGACGGCGGCGCGGGCTGGCTGGCCGTGGTGGTGGCCGTGAACGCGGTGATCGGCCTGGCCTACTACCTGCGTCTCACCGCCGCCCTGTGGGCTGCGCCGGCAGAGGGGCCGGCCGTTCCGGTGGGCGCCGCCGCTGCCACGCCGGGCGTCGGGTCCGGCGGCGTCCCGGCCGTGGCCCCCGTGCGGGCCCGGACGGTCGGCGTGGTGCTGGCCGTGGCGACGGCTGCGGCGCTGGTGCTCGGCTTCGCCCCGCAGCTCGTGCTCGACGTCGCCGCCCGCTGACGCGGCGGTTCGCGTCGGACGGTCTTCCCGTCTTCGGGGGCTTCAGTCCCGACGGGCACTTCGGACATCTCAGGCAACTCACAGCCATGAGACGGATGGTTGGCGGGTACCGGGTTGTTGAACCGGTCAGCGGATCCCGAGCGATCCGTGCTGCACCGAAGGAGTGATCGTGCACCACAACCGTCTGAAGACCGCCGCGCTGCTCGGCCTGCTCACCTCGCTGATCCTGGCGGTGGGCTACTGGTTCGGCGGCAGTGGCGGCCTGGTCATCGCCGTCGTCGTCTCGCTGCTCATGAACGGCGTCACCTACTTCTACTCCGACAAGCTCGCGCTGCGCTCGATGCGGGCGCAACCGGTCAGCGAGGCACAGTTCCCCGAGCTGTACCGGATGGTCCGCGAACTGGCCACCGAGGCCGGGCAGCCGATGCCGCGCCTCTACGTGAGCCCGACGTCGCAGCCCAACGCGTTCGCCACCGGGCGGAACCCGCAGCACGCGGCCGTCTGCGTGACCCAGGGGATCACCGAGATCCTCGACTACCGGGAGCTGCGGGGCGTGATCGGGCACGAGCTGTCGCACGTCTACAACCGGGACATCCTCATCTCCAGCGTGGCGGCCGGGCTGGCCGGCATCATCACCATGCTGGCGAACATCGCCTGGTTCATCCCGCTGGGCGGGGGCGACGACGAGGACTCCCCGAACCCGGCCGTGCTGCTGCTCACCATCATCCTGGGGCCGATCGCGGCCACCGTCATCCAGCTGGCGATCAGCCGCAGCCGGGAGTTCCAGGCGGACGCCTCCGGGGCCACGCTCACGAAGGACCCGCTGGCGCTGGCCAGCGCCCTGCGGAAGATCCACATGGGCGCCCAGCGTCGGCCGCTGCCGGCCCAGGGGCAGCTCACCAGCACCGCCCACCTGATGATCGCCAACCCGTTCAAGGGCGGCGGCGTGGCGGCGCTCTTCTCCACCCACCCGAAGATGGAGGAGCGGGTCGCCCGGCTGGAGCGGATGGCCGCGAACAGCGGCCCCGTGCAGTTCCAGCGCTGAGGCGCTGATCACCTTTCCGCCCGTGTCCGGTCTCCCGGACACGGGCGGAACGCCGTGTGAGCGCGTTAACCGTTCCTTCCACGCCTCCGGCGGCGTTAGGGTCGAAAGGTTCCCCGCTCGTTACATCCCCTGGAGGTCGACCGTGGCCGCACTGCGCCAGTACCTGGGCGTCTGGCGGATCCCCGGAGCGCCGATGCTGCTGCTCACCGGCATCGTCGGCCGGCTCGGGATCGGCATGACCCCGCTGGCGCTGCTACTGGTCGTCGAGCAGGTCACCGGCCGCTACTCGCTGGCAGCCGTCGCCGGGGGCATCTACGCCCTCTCCGGCGCCGCGCTCAGCCCCGTGGCCGGCCGGATCGCCGACCGGATCGGCCCCACCCCGGTGCTCGTCGGCACCGCGATCGCCCACCCGTTCGCCCTGCTCGGCCTGCTCTGGTCCGCCCGCTCCGACGCCGGCAGCCTTGCGCTGGTCTTCGTGGCCTCCGGGGTCGCTGGCGCCACCTACCCGCCGTTGACCGCGGCGATCCGCGGCGCCTGGAACGACCTCACCTCGCCGTCGTCCGGCCGGTGGCAGCTGCGCAACACCGCCCTCGCCGCCGAGACCACGCTCTTCGAGATCGTCTTCGTGCTCGGTCCGCTGCTGGTCGCCGGCTTCATCCTGTTCGCCGACGCCGGGGCGGCCCTGGTCGGTTCGGCCGTGGTGACCCTGGTCGGCACCATGGCGGTGGCCCTCGGCCGGGTCATGCGCGGCTGGCAGCCACACCCGCGCGAACACCAGACCAGAGGGCTCGGCCCGCTGCGCGTGCCCGGCTTCCCGGCACTGCTGCTCTGCGTCGCCAGCCTGGGCATCGCCTTCGGCGCGGCCGGCGTGACCGTGCCGGCGTTCGCCACCGCCTACACGTCCGACGACCCCGACAGCCTGGCCGGGGTGCTGCTGGCCGTCTGGGGCGTCGGCAGCGCCGTGGGCGGTTTCTGGTTCGGCGTCCGCAAGCCGGCCCGGAACATGACCCGGCTGTTCTCGCTGCTGCTCGGCGGCGTGGCCGCCAGCTTCGCCGTGTTCGCGGTGATGCCCACGCCGGTGGCGCTGGGCACCGCCCTGGTGATCGGGGGCGCCATGATCGCGCCCGCGCTCACCCTGGAGAACACCCTGGTCGGCCGGATCTCCCCGACCAGCATGCTGAACGAGGCGTACACCTGGGTGGTGACCATGTCGGTGGGGGCCAGCGCCGCCGGCGGCGCGGTGGCCGGCCTGATCGTCGACCACGCCGGCGGGGTGCCGTGGGCGTTCGTCTTCGCGGGGGCCGCGGTCGCCGTCGGGGCCGGGGTCGCGGCCCTGCCCGCCGGGCCCATCTCCCGCGCGGAGGCCACGGCGGTACGCACCGAAGAGCTGCTGCCGGCCTGACGCCTACGGGTTCTGACCCGGTCGGCCCCACCGCAGCGGGGCCGACCGGACACCGTCAGCGGTAGTTGGTGAACTGGAGGGCGACGCCGAAGTCCTCGCCCTTGAGCAGCGCGATGACGGCCTGGAGGTCGTCCCTCTTCTTGCCGGTGACGCGGAGCTGGTCGCCCTGGATCTGGGCCTGGACGCCCTTCGGGCCCTCGTCGCGGATCTTCTTGCTGATCGCCTTGGCCTTGTCCGAGTCGATGCCCTGGATCACCTTGCAGTCGATCTTGAAGATCTTGCCGGACGAGCGCGGGTCACCGGCGTCCAGCGACTTCAGCGAGATGTTCCGCTTGATCACCTTCTCCTTGAAGACCTCCAGCGCCGCCCGCACCCGCTCCTCGGTCTCCGCCTGGAGGCTGATCGCCTCTTCGCCCGACCAGGAGATCTCGGCGCCGGTGCCCCGGAAGTCGAACCGCGTCGCGAGCTCCTTCTCCGCCTGGCGGAGAGCGTTGTCGACCTCCTGGCGGTCGACCTTGCTCACGATGTCGAACGACGGGTTCGCTGCCATGCTCATGCTCCTGCTGTCCGGCGGTCTGTGGTCCTTCGTCCCCCGCTGACCAGCGGTACGACCCCCTGACGGTACCCGGTTGCGCCGATGCCGGGGTGAGCCGCTATCCTTGCTTCCGCTGCCGCGTTACGACGCGGTGGGGTGCCCTGGCGGGTTGCCCGAGCGGCCAATGGGAGCGGACTGTAAATCCGTCGCGAAAGCTACAGAGGTTCGAATCCTCTACCCGCCACCAGGTGCACGAACGGCCCTGTGAGCAGCGGAAACGCTGACACGGGGCCGTTCTCGTTGAGTCCAGCACAGTCCGGACAGATCCGGCCGTCTGTGAGCCTCCACGGGAACATGGCGGGAACGCTGATCTTGGCTGGCGGTGCGCGCTGCCTGTCTCGGCCTCGACGCAGCCGGCCGGGTGTCCTGGATATCCGCCGCAGAGCTGCCGTGGGCAGTCTCGGCGGTCCTGCTGTGTTTGCGGGCATGGAACACTGATCGTGTGGCCGTCTTCAAATGCGCCCGCTGCGGCGCGGCGCTGACACCAGACCTGGCGCTCTCCCGAGAAAAGCTGGTTCGCCCGCCAGCACAAGAAGGCCGCGGTCCTCGTTCGTCGACGATGCCGCGTGGGTTCTTCGCCATCGACCCTGAGCCGTTCGGTGCCCCATTCGTGCCAGCAGCGGATCAAAGCCCGCCTGTCTACGACGAACCAGTGGCCATGCCGGGTGGTGGTTCATGTCACATTAATGGCGTCCTCGTTGTTTTAGCCGGCCCGCGCAACACCATTGTGATCCACCCGGACGACGCTCCATCGCTTCAGCTACACCCGGAATGCAGCCGTCGGTCGGGCTGCTGCGGCCTGGGCGGTGAACGCGGGCCGAATCAGGTTTGCCCTTGCGGTGCGGAGGTGGCAACGCTGATGGCGGACTGCGTCGCAGCTCATGAACTGCACTTAGATCCAGATCGGGTTTCGCCACAGGGCGAGACACAGTAGCGGAGATCATCATGAAACGGCGAGGGGAAGACCGATCATTCTGACGGTTACCCTTCCGCCGGTTGGGTCTGCCTTGGCGCGAGACCTGGTCGCTGCTGCGGGGATTTGAACCCCTAATGCCGTGGGGCGAGTAGAGATCATCCGGAATCGGGCACATCTGGCCCCTGATCAGGGCTGGAGTCATGGCGCTGAGGGCGTACGTGAGCGGTCGGGCGGTCCTGGCGCGCGTCGTCGTTCGCCGCGATCACCGACTGGCTGCACGATCTGGACAGCAGTCCCGCAGCCGGCTCGGCTTCCAGCTATCCACGAGAAGTGGGTGGCGGGGTGCTTCCGTGTCTACATGCGGGCTTGGCGGCGGCCTGCGATTGTGCCGGCTGCAAGCGTGATCACCATGACCGCCGCGAGGATGAGGGTCGTGGTGATGGAGACGTCCAGTTCCCACCCTGCTTGTTTGAAATAGAGCTGGTAGGTGGCTTGCGCCAAGGCTGGCGCCAGGAGGAGCACCGAGGCGACGATGGGCATCCGTGCATCGATGGGCGCGGCGATGACGGCCAGTGCGGCGAACGCGTACAGGGACATAAGTGGTGCGTCCGACCAGCCGTTGACCGGGCTCGGCGTCAAAGCGACGACTGCCAGTGCCCCGAGGACGGGCCAGGCCCATGGTTTGGTCACGGGCGTTCGGGGTGCGCGGAGCAGTGGCAGCAAGGCCAGCGAAGCCAGCAGCGCTGGCCAAAACCTGGGAACAATCGAACCCTGGAGGCTAAAAACCAACCAAAGCGATTGGGCAAACCAACTCGCCGACCAGAGTTGCGCGGCCACGGCCAATATTGTCGCAGCGAATGCCAGTCGGTAGCTGCCCCATGCCGTAGCGAAAAGCGCGATGGCCAGCACCGTCGGAATGACGATGAGCATGAACCACCACGTGTCGGGTTTGTATGGGCCATCCGACAGCGTCGTCACCAAGAATGAGATCGGGCCCCCTGCCCAGAGCGTCATGCCGTACACGAGCAGGGACAGCGCGGACAGTCGCAGCGCGGAGTATCCCAGCGCTGATCGCGAGCCGAGACGGTCGACACCGGTGCGGGCGCGTAGCCCTCCGACCACGAGCGCCGCCGCTTCTCGAAGGTGCGGCCGCTGCCGCTCGTCGTCAGCCGTGGCGAGCAGGGTTTCGAGCATCTCGTCGGCGCGATACTGCTGGTAGGCGCGAGGGTAGGCCCGCAGTAGCCACCGGTAGCGGCGCTCCAGTTCAGTCATGCCGGCACCACCCAAGCCGCAGACGTCGAGCGGACGGAACGGTCACGAACGACGCTGGCCGCCGCAGCCATCCGCTCTGCTTCCGCACGTAGTGCGGACATACCTAGCTGGGTGAGCTCGTAGGTGCGGCGGGCGCGGCCGTTGACCACCCTTTCCTCGGCCACCCGCACCATCTCTTCACGGGTGAGCCGGTCCAGAGCGGCGTAGAGGGTGCCCGTCGTGAGGCGCACCCGCCCGTCGGACAACTCCTGCGCCCGCTTGACGATCGCGTAGCCGTGCAAGGGTTCGTCCTGCAACGCGGCCAAGATGAAGTAGGTGGGTTCGCGCATCGACGCGAAGGAACCAGTCATGTCATCAACATAAGCAGATGGTCGACGTATGGGTCAAGACTCGATGATCGCGAAGGCGGCTACTTGGAGTAGTTGACGTTTGTCGCTCGTAGCTGGGCGCGAGTCCGGTAGGTGCACCCGGAAGTCGGGGCCAGCACGCACTGCGGGCCGTAGTGGGACACCACCTCGCACGCGGCCGTGATCATGAACGACAAGATCGGCGACGCCCTCGGGTGAGCGCGGGATAAGTGCAGACTGAGTCGATGACTGGTGAAGTGGGTTCGCCACTGGCAGTGACGGACAGGCTCGTACTGCGAGAGGTTCACTCGTCCGACATGGCTGTCATCGAACGGATGTGGCGTGACCCGGTGATGCGGCGATACCTCGGTGGTCCGGTGTCCGATGTGGAAGTGGCCGAGCGTCGGAGGTATGACCAGGCGGGCGGACTGATGGTGGCGACGCACTCCGGGGAGGCCGTCGGTAGGTGCCACCTGGGCCAGTACCGCACAGGTGATCTTGAGTTGTCGTACGTCTTCCTACCGGAGTGGTGGGGGAGTGGGTACGCCCGGGAGGCATGCGCGGCGGCCATCGGGTTGGCCTTCGACCGGTTCCCGGACGCCGCCCGGCTGATCGCTGTCACTCAGGAGGCGAACACCCGATCGGTCCGCCTCTTGGAAGCCCTTGGCATGGTCCGGGTCGACGCGTTCGAGGAGTTCGCCGCGCGTCAGGTGATGTACGCGATCGACCGCCCGTGGGCAGCGCGGATGAGAGCGCAACAGTGAACCTTGATCGTCCCGGCGGTGTTCAGGTGACGGATTCGAAGACCCTCGGTAGACGAAGGGCGTGGCGAGAGGTGCTTCCCCCGGTCCTTGCGGGAGTCGCCTTGGGGATGGCGGCGTTCGCTGCCGACCTCGTGCCGGAAGCTGTGGGCAGGGTCCTCGTGCCAGCCTTCAGCTCGGGATTCGCCTGGGCCGTGGTGTCCCTCGCCGTGAGCTACTACGCCGCGACCTTGAGATCAGCTCTGGTCGCTGGGGTCGGCACACTCGCCGAGGCGACTCTGACCTACTATGGCCTCATCGCTGTACTGAGCCGGCAGTGGATCAGCGGTTCGGCGCCACCACCGGACGGGCTCGGCTCCATCATGCGCGCGTCGACCTTCTGGCTGGCTGGTTCGTTGCTGGGTCTGCTGCACCGGCAGGTGACAGGTGTAGTCACGCGGCCTGACTGGCCGGTGCGTGCATGATGGTCTCGAATTCAACAGGGGTCAACCGGGA
>NZ_JBEZEV010000101.1:0-22569 GCF_040649055.1 Micromonospora sp. NPDC049060 | reverse complement strand
GGCGTTGCAGGGTGCCGTCGGTGAGCCATTGGCGTTGCCAGGCGGCGTAGTCGGCGTACTGCACGGGCAGGGGCGGCAGGGGGTCGGGTTCGCCGTGGTGGTGCGCGGCGTAGAGCACCCCCAGCTCACGGGTCAGGACCCCCAGCGACCACCCGTCGGAGACGATGTGGTGCATCGTCAGCAGGAGCACGTGCCGGTCCGGGGCGAGGGCGACGAGGCGGCCCCGGAACAGCGGGCCGGCCGCCAGGTCGAACGGGGCGGTGCTCTCCTCCTGCTGGAGCCGGGCCAGGGCGCCGGCAGCATCGGCGTGCCCGGTCAGGTCGTCGAGCCGGAGCGGGAACGCGGCCCCGGGCGGGTCGACGCGTTGGGCCGCCTCGGCGCCGTCGGGCACGATGCGGGTACGCAGGACCTCGTGCCGGGCGACCAGGGCGTTCAGGGCCGCCCGCAGCGCGTCGTGGTCGAGCCGGCCGTCGAGCTGGAGGGCGAGGGGCATGTGGTAGGCGTGACCGACCCTGCCGAGGCGCTCCAGGAACCACAACCGCCGCTGCGCGAAGGAGAGCGGCAGGAGGCCGGAGCGGTCCGGCAGGCGCTCGACCTCGGCGGGTGTCCGCGCCGCCGGGACGCGACCGGGAGCCGGAACACGGGTCGGTTTGTCGTCCGGCAAGTGCGCCCCCTCGATTGCCCGACGGCCCGTCGCGCCACCTGACTGCGCCACCTGACATCGGCCGAAGTGGATCCACAGTAGACGACTCGACAGGTTGGGACCAGGGACCGACGGGCCGGTCCGGGGACCTCAATCCGACACGCGGCTCAGACTTTCGGCCAGCGCGTCGGCGAGCCGTCCGTACGCCGCCCGCAGCACGTGCGGGGCACCCGCCGCGCCGGCCCGGTTGGCCGCCGCCAGGGCGTACGCGCGCACCAGGGCGGCCGGGTACGTCTCGGCGTACGCCGACGCGTCGGCCAGCGCCAGGGCGCCCGCCAGCGCGTCGGCGTTCGCGATGGCGTTGGCGTCGGCGAACGCCTCGGCGTTGGCCCCGGTGCTGAGGTCGGCGTAGTGCGCGGCGAACTCGCCGACCTCGTCGGGGCCGTAGCCGTTGGCCGTCGCGTAGACCTCGGCGTTGGCGTACGCGACCGTCCGGGCCTCGGCGTACGGGTAGGCGGCCCGGTACAGCTCGCGCAGGGCGGGCCGGAGCGCGCCGCGCCACTCGTCGGCCCCGACCCGGTCGCCGGCCAGCGCCCGTCGGTGCAGGTCACCCACCAGCCGGCCGGCGTCGCCGCCGGGCGTCGAGGCGAGCACGCGCGCCTGCCAGTCGTGCACCACCGGGAACGGCACCCGGCCGGCGAGCCTGTCGAGTTCCACGTCGACCCGCCGCCGCCAGTCCGGCGGGGTGGTCGGGTCGTGGCCCTCGGCGAGCGCGGCGAGCACCGCCGCCAGCCAGGCCGGTGGCTCCGGCGGACCGCTCATCCGTCCCACCTCGACGGCCCGTCCATGCCGGCGAGGAGGTCGTCGACGTCGTCGTCGGTCAGCGTGTCGAGGTAACCCGCGCCGTCGGGCCCGGCCGGCGCGCCAGCCCCCGGCGCGCCGGTTCCCGCCGGTGCGGCGCCGGCGGGTGTCGCGCGGTTTCCCGCCCCGGCGGCGGTGACCGCGGCGGCCAGCCCGGCCACGGTGGGATCGTCGAAGAGCGTCCGGACCGGGAGGTCGATCCCGTACGTCGTCCAGACCCGGGCCATCAGCTGGGTGGCCTTCACGGAGTGCCCGCCCAGGACGAAGAAGTTGTCGGCGACCCCGACCGGGCCGGGCAGGCCCAGCAGGTCGGCCACCAGTCCCGCCAGTTCCCGCTCCAGCGGGCTGCGCGGGGCGACGGGTGGCTCGCCGGAGCCGGCACCCCGGCCCGGCGGTGGCAGGGCGCGCAGGTCCAGCTTGCCGCGGGAGGTGCGGGGCACCTCGGGCAGCGCGACGAGGACCGCCGGCACCATGTGCGCGGGCAGGAACCGGCGCGCGTACTCGGGCAGGTCCGCCGGCGGGTCGGCCGAGGGTGGGTCGGTGACCACGTACCCGACCAGCCGTACGCCGTCGTGCGCCACGTCGGACACGGCCGTCACGACCGCGTCGCGGACCTGCGGGTGGCCGCGCAGCACCGCCTCGACCTCCGCCGTCTCGACCCGGAACCCCCGCACCTTCACCTGCCGGTCGGCCCGGCCCAGCGGCTCGATCCGCCCGCTCGGCAGCCAGCGGCCCAGGTCCCCGCTGCGGTAGAGCCGGCCGCCGGGGGTGAACGGGTCGGGCACGAACCGTTCGGCGGTCCAGCCGGGCGCGTCGGCGTAGCCCCGGCCGACCCCCGCGCCGCCGATGCAGACCTCGCCGACCACGCCCGGCGGTACCGGCCGCAGCCACCGGTCCAGCACGTAGACCCGGCTGCCGGTGACGGCCGGGCCGAGGTCCGGCGGCGCCGACCCCGGCTCGACCTCGGCCCCGGTCGAGTAGACGGTCGTCTCGGTCGGACCGTAGAGGTTCCACAGGCGCGTGCCCGGCTCCGCGAGGGCGTCGGCGAGGGCCCGGGGCAGCGCCTCGCCGCCGCTGAGGCGCAGCCGCACCCCCGCCGGCACCCCGCCGGCCGCCACCAGCATCCGCCACGTCGTCGGCGTCGCCTGGAGCATCGTGGCCCCGGTCGTGGCGAGCAGCCGCCGCAGCCGGTTGCCGTCGATCACGTCGTCGTCGCCGGCGACCACCACCGGCGCACCGCACAGCAGCGGCAGGAGCAGGTCGAGCAGGGCGATGTCGAACGCGAACGGGCTCACCGAGAGGACCCGGTCGGCCGGCCCCAACGGGACCATCTCGCGGAACGCGTGCAGCAGGTGCGCCACCGCGCCCTGGGTGACGGTGACCGCCTTCGGCCGGCCGGTCGAGCCCGAGGTGAACAGCACGTACGCCGCCGCCGACGCCGGCACCGCACACGGCGGCGGCAGAACCGGCTGCGCCTCCGCGCCGGCCGGCACCGCCGGCTGTGCCCCGGAGCCGGCCGGCTCCGCCAGGTCCAGCAGGGTCACCGACGCGGCCAGCTCGGCCAGCAGCGGCGCGGGGACGCCGCCGCTGTCCGTGACGACCACCCGCACCCCCGCGTCGGCGAGCATCCCGCGCAGCCGCCCCGGCGGGTGGGTCGGATCGAGCGGCAGGTACGCCGCCCCGACCCACCAGACGCCCAGCAGCGCCGGGAGCGGACGCGCTCCCCGGGGCAGGACGATGCCCACGGTCTCCTGGACCCGTACGCCGAGCCCGCGCAGCCCGGTGGCGATCCGGCCCGCGAGCCCGCGCACGGCGGCGCCGGTCAGGGTCGCGTCGTCGCCCTCGATCACCACCCGGTCGCCGGCGTCGACGTCGGCCACGAGCGCCGCCGCGGTGCACTCCGGCGGCGGGAGGGACCCGGAGCGGGCCGCCGGCCACACCCGGGTGACGAGGTCCGCCGTCGCGGGGGAGAGCAGGTCCACGTCGCAGACGCGGGTCTGCGGGGCGGTCGCCAGCGCGGCCAGGATCGCGCCCAGGGCGTCGGCCAACCGGCCCGCGCCGTCCGGGGTGAAGAGGTCGGTGAGGTAGCGCAGGCGCACCGTCAGCTCGTCCGGGCCGGCGACGGCGGCCAGCTCCAGCTCGAACTTGCCGGTGCCCGTGGGCACCAGCTCCGGCCGCCAGCGCAGCGCCCCCCGCTCCAGCGTCGGCAGGGCCTCCTCGACGGTGCACATCACCTGCACCAGCGGCGCCCGCGTCGGCTGCCGCTGCGGCCGGCACAGCTCGACCACCCGCGTGAACGGCAGGTCCTGGTGGGCCTGGGCGCGCGCGGTGGCGGCGTGCAGCCGGTCGAGCAGCTCGGCGAGCGTCGGGTCGCCGTGCAGCGTCGCCCGGATCGCGACGGTGTTGGCGAAGAGGCCCAGCATCGGCTCGGTCTCGATCCGGGTGCGCCCGGCCACGGGCACGCCGACGAGCACGTCGTCCGCGCCGCCGAGCCGGGACAGCAGGGCCGCGTACGCGGTCAGCAGCACGGTGAAGAGGGTGCTGCCCCGCGCCCCGGCCAGGCGGCGCAGCGCCCCGGCCAGCTCCCCGTCGACCGGCACCGCGACCTCGGCGGCGGCCGGCGACAGCCGGTCGGGGTACGGGTGGTCGACCGGGAGCGGCACCTCCGGCGGCGCACCGGCCAGCTCGGCCGGCCAGAAGCGTTCCGCCTCGGCGTGGCCGCCCGCGTCGTCGTGCTCCCGCTCCCAGAGGGCGAAGTCCGCGTACTGCAGGGGCGGCTCGACGGAGACTGGCGGTCGGCCGGCGCGCAGCGCCGCGTAGTCGGCGGAGAGCTCGTCGAGGAGCAGCCGCACCGACCAGCCGTCGATGATCGCGTGGTGCGCCACCAGCGCCAGGACGTGCCGCTGCGGGGCGAGCCGCAGCAGCCTGACCCGGGTCAGCGGGCCTCGCTCCAGCGGCAGCGGGGTGCGGGCGTGCTCCCGCAGCGCGGCCCGGGCCGCGGCCTCCCGGTCCGCCACGGGCAGCCCGTCCAGGGCCACGACCTCGATGGCGGTCGCGGGGGCGTCGTCGTCGATCACCTGGATCGGCCGCCCGCCGTTGGCCCGGAAGCGGGTGCGCAGGATCTCGTGCCGGGCGACCGCCGCCGCCCAGGCCCCGTCGAGCGCGGCGGTGTCCAACGGGCCGTCCAGCCACACCGCCCAGCCGACGTGGTAGGTCGGCTGGCCCGGGTCGAGCTGGTCGAGCAGCCACATCCGGCGTTGCGCGGCCGACGCCGGGAACTCGAACACGGCCATCTCAGCGCACCTGCCCGTCGACCGCGACGACCCGCAGCTCGGCGGTGTACCGGCCGTCGGGCCCGGTGAGCCAGAGCTGGTCGGGCGCCGGCAGCATCTCCACCACGCCGACCGTGGCGTCGTCACCGCCGTGCCGGCGGGCCCGGCGGACCGACCGGGACACCAGATCGACCGAGGCGAGGCTGGTCAGGTCGGCGTGCACCGGTTTCCGCTCGCCCGCGCAGCGCAGGAACACGTGCCGCGGCAGGCCGTGGGCACCGGCCCAGGCCCGCGCCTGCCGGAACCGCAGCGCCTCGTCGCGGGTGTCGGCGAAGGCGAGGTCGGCGGCGGCGAACGTCCACGACTCGCGGCTGACCACGAGGGAGTCGATGGTGATCCGGGGCTGGTGCGCCGCCGGGGGCAGGACGCGGAAGAGCTGGGACAGCCCGGCGCCGACCACGTCGCCGAGGACGTGCATCAGGTCCACGTCGAACCGCCCGTCGCGCGACCGCACCCGCAGCCCGCCGGCCACCTCGACCAGGTCGCACTCGCCGACGCGCAGGCTGCGGCGCGGGTCGTGCCCGAACGAGTCGTGCGCGAACACCAACCGGACGTCGTCGGGCCCGGCCAGCGCGTTGCTCTGCCTGGTCGGCACGCCGCCCTCCTGGCCGGTCTCGGCGGGATAGACCGCCCCGGCGCCCACGTCCCGGGCCAGCGCGGCGCGCAGCGCGTCCGCCTCCGGGTGGTAGGCCACCCAGGTGGCGTACCGCAGGGTGTTGACGCCCGGGTGCAGCTCGCCCAGGACCCACTCGTCGCCGGCCCGCATCAGGTCCGGGCTGTGCTGCCGCGCGGTCGGCCAGCCGGGCCGCCCGGGCGGGAAGGCGGCGGCCACCGCCGGGGCCAGCTCCGCCGCCGTGAGCCGGATCCGCCGCCGGTCCGGCGGCAGCGCCAGCACGTCGGCCCAGCGCCGGTGCAGCGCGGCGGTCAGCAGGTCGGTCAGCCGTCGCGGCGGATGGAACAGCGCCTCGCCGGCCAGCAGCCAGAAGTCGGCCAGCGGCACCGCGTCGGTGCCCAGCTCGGCGGCCCGGCGGCGGTAGATCTCCGCGCAGAGGCGGCGGTAGAGCGTCGCGCCGGCGGCGGTGAACCAGCGTGCGCTCTCCAGCACCAGGCCGAGCGCGTCGCGGATCCCGTCGAGGCTCGCCTCGCCGACGCCGACCGAGCCGGCCCGCAGGCACTCCTCGTAGACGGGGGTGCGACCGGCGTACATCGTGCCGGCGCGCCGGGTGGCCGGGACGCCGGCCAGCCGGGTGAAGGTGGCCTCCAGGCCGGCCATCGCACCTGTCAACCGCTCCGGGTCGCCGGCCGCCGAGGTGAGCGCGTCCCGGGCGGCGACCAGCTCGTCCAGGGCGGCGAGCGCGGGTGCGCGCACGGCCTCGTCGGTGACCCGGGCCAGCCGGGCCCGCATGGTCCGCTCCGGCCGGGTGTCGTGCGGCGCCACCTCCGGCTGCCAGGCGATCCGGTGGGCCCCGGCCAACGTCTCCAGCACCTCGTGCACCTCCCGCGTCGAGCGCAGTCCCGAACCCGGCTCGGCCAGCACGGCCCCGGCGACCTCGTGCGCGTCGCGGACCCCGTCGCAGGCGCGCAGCACCGCCGCCTCGGCGTCGGTAAGCGCCACCGGCGGGGCGAGCGGCACCCGCAGCGTCGTCCCGGCCAGCTCCAGGAAGGGCATGAGCCGGGGTACGAGCCACGGGCGCAGCCGTTGCGCGTACGGGGCCAGCACGGCGGCGACCGCCCAGCCCTCCAGGTAGACGGTCCGCTCGGCGAGCAGCGCCGGTGGGTCCGCGGGGTCGACCCGTACGCCGGCGCCCGGCTCGATCCGCGCCCAGCCGACCGGCCCGAAGAACCCGATGGTGTCGTTCTTTGCGCAGTAGCGCTGGAGGTAGCTGGTGACAAGCGCCTCGTGCTGGCGGTGCTTGGTGTTGCGGGTCGGGGCGTCGGCGCCCCGGCGCAGCAGCGCGTCGACGCCGGTGCGCAACGCGTGCGGGTTCTGCCAGGCCACCGCCTCGCGGAAGCGGGGGTGGGCCGCCACCGTGTGCAGCGCGACCGCGAGCCGGCCGACGGCCTCCGGGTACGCCGCCGCGTACGCCGCCTCGGCGGCGGCGACGCCGGCCGGGTCCCCGTCGGCCCGGGCCGCCACCACCCGGTCGGCGGCGGCGGCGAGTTCCGCGTCGCCGAGCGGGGCCAGCAGGTCGACCGGGAGGCCCGCGCCCCGCAGGCAGACGGTCCGCCACAGGGCCCATCCGTCGGTCAGCCGGGCCAGGTGCGCCGGCAGGTCCCGTCCGCTTCCGTGCGGCACCCGGTCCCGGCGGCGCAGCGCCGGCCCGGCCTGTGCCCGGTCCCCGGGTGCCGATCCGGTCGTCGCGTCGATCGTCGCCGCCGTCGCGGCCAGGGTCGGCGCCCGGTAGAACGGGCCCACGCCCAGTTCCACGCCGAACGCCTCGCGGATGCGGAACATGAGCCGGGTGGCGGTCAGCGAGTTGCCGCCGAGGGCGAAGAAGCTGCTCTCCCGGCCGATGCGCGCGGGCGGGCGCCCGCCGGGCAGCAGCCGGGACCAGAGTTCGGCGAGCCGGTGCTCGGTCGGCGAGGCGGGTCCGGCGACGTCGGGATCCTCCTCGGCGGGCCCGGGTGCCGGCAGCGCCGCCCGGTCGACCTTCCCGTACGCGGTCAGCGGCAGCCGGTCGAGGACGGCGTACGCGGCCGGCACCAGGTGGGCCGGTAGCCGGGCGGCGACGTGCGCGCGCAGGCTCGCCTTGGTCGGCGCCGCCGGGCCGGCCGGCGTGACGTAGCCGACCAGGTGGCGCTCCGGCCCGTCGCCCCGTACGCCCACCGCCGCCGAGGCGACCTGCGGGTGCGCCCGGAGCGCCGCCTCCACCTCGCCCGGCTCGACCCGGAATCCCCGGATCTTCACCTGGTCGTCGCGGCGGCCGAGGAACTCCAGCACCCCGTCCGCGCGCCAGCGCACGACGTCACCGGTGCGGTAGAGGCGCTCGCCGGGCGCCTGCGGATCCGGCACGAAGGCCCGGGCGGTGGCCGCCGGGTCGCCGAGGTAGCCGCGGGCCAGCCCGTCGCCGCCGGTGTACAGCTCGCCCGCGACCCCGACCGGCACCGGCCGGCCGCTGCCGTCGAGCACGTGGACGGTGGTCTGCGGCACGGGACGGCCGATCGGCACCCGGTCGCCCACCGGCCCGCCGCCGCTCATCCGGTGGCAACTGGTCAGCGTCGTGTTCTCCGTCGGCCCGTACGCGTTGACCAGCGGTAGCCCGTCGCGCGCGGCGAGCACGGCGCGGACCGCGCCCGGGTCGGCCACGTCGCCGCCGGTGAGGAGCTGCCGGACCCCCGCGAGGGACGTGACGTCCTCCTCGGCGAGCTGCCGGAAGAGCCCGGCGGTGAGGAGGGCGACGGTGACCCCGCCGTCGCGGATCAGGGCGGTCAGCCGGGTGAGGTCGACGGGATCCGGGGGCGCGACCACCGCCGTGGCGCCGGTGAGCAGCGCGCCCCAGATCTCCCAGGTGGACGCGTCGAACGCGGTCGGGGCGACCTGGAGCAGCCGCTCGCCGGGGCCGAGGGTGGCGAAGTCCGGGCCGGCCACCAGCCGCACCACGCCCCGGTGGGTGATCCCGACCCGCTTGGGCGCGCCGGTCGAGCCGGAGGTGTGCAGGACGGCGGCGAGCTGCGACGGGTGGATCCGCCCCGGCGGTGGGCCGGCCGGCGCCGGCTCCCCGGCGGGCGCGTCGACGTCCAGCACCCGGACCGGGCCCAGGTCCGGCAGGTCGGGGGCGGTCGCGGCGGTGGTCAGCAGTAGGCGGGTGCCGCTGGCCGCGAGGAGATTCGCGATCCGGGCGGGTGGGGCGGACGCGTCCACGGGAAGGTAGGCGCCGCCGGCCTTGAGCACGCCCAGCAGGGCCCGGATCAGCGGTTCGCCCCGGGGGAGCAGCACGGCGACAGGGGTTTCCCCGGCGACCCCGTGCCGGCGCAGCGTCCAGGCCAGCCGGTCGGCCGCCCGGTCCAGCTCCGCGTAGGCGACCGCGCGGTCGCCGACCACCAGCGCGGTGGCGGCCGGGTCGTCGGCCACGCGGGCCGCGAAGACCTCGGGGACGGAGTTGTCGCGGGGGTAGGGCCGCCGGGTGGCGTTCCAGGCGGCGCGCAGCGGCGCCTCCCCGGCGGCGCCGAGGTCCAGGTCGGCCAGGCGGGCGTCCGGCCGCTCCGCCAACTCGAGCACGGTGCGGTGCAACTGCGCGAGGATCCGCCGCGCCGAGGCGTCCAGCAGCCTGGTGCCGTCCCACGTCACGCCCAGGCGCAGCTCCGGTTCGTCGAAGGCGTGCACCGTCAGCGGGTAGCCGGGCATCCGGTGTACGCGGGCCGAGCGCCGGGCCTCCTCCGGCCCGCCCTCGGCCAGGGCGGTGGACAGCCGCTGCCGCTCGAACACCACCAGGCTGTCCAGCAGCGGCGTGTCGGGCGCCAGGCCCGCCTGGTCGAGGACGGTGTGCAGCGGGGTGAGCTGGTGCTCGCGGATCCGCCGGATCCGGCCCGCCACGTCGGCGAGGAGCCGCCGCACCGTCCACCCCGGATCGAGCCGGATCCGCAGCGGCACCGTGTTGAGCAGCAGCCCGAGGATCTTCTCGGCGTCCGGGACGCTGTCGTACCGGCAGGATCTCGTGACCGCGAAGGTGACGTCGTCGACCCCGCCGTAGCCGCCGCGCAGCAGCGCCCAGGCCGCGTGGACCACGGCGCTGACGCCGACGCCCGCTACGGCTGCGGCGGCGCGGAGCCGGTCGGAGTCCGGCCGGGTGACAACGACCTCGTGCGAGACGGGCACGCCCCGCGCGTCGGGATCCGTGTCGAGGCGGCCCGGGAGCGCCCGCGGCATCGGGGCGCCCGCGAGGTGACCCTTCCAGAACGCGTCGCCGGTGCTCGGGTCGCGCGTGCCCCACCAGTGCACGAAGTCCGCGAACGGCGGCCGGCGCGGCGGATCCGGCACCCGGCCGGCCCGGCGCGCGGCGTAGTCGGCGAGGACCTCGTCGAGCAGCATCCGGGTGGAGCGGCCGTCGAGGATCGCGTGGTGGAAGGTGACGACGACGTGCTGGTCGCTCAGCGCGGTGACCCGGAGCATCGGCGCCCGGCCGACGTCGAAGGGCTCGTACCGGTCGGTGGCGAGGAAGTCGTCGAGCGTCGTCTCCCGCCACCGCAGGTCGGGTGCCACGGTGGACCGGACGACCTGCGCCACGCCGTGGTCGCCGTCGACCTCGAAGGCCGTACGCAGCACCGCGTGCCGCCGGGTCGCGGCCTGCCAGGCGGCGCTGAACGCGTCCCGGTCCGGCATGCCGTCCCACCTGATCGTGACCTGCTGGACGTCCACCCCGCCGGCGGGCTGCCGGAGCGTCTGCAGCACCATCCCGCGTTGCACGGCGAGGGCCGGATACCGCTGGCAACTGTCGCTCATGCGCCCTCGTCCGGTGCGGCGTCAGCCGGTCGCGGCGTGCTCGTCCATCCAACGCCGCAACGATGCGGGCCGCATGTCCGTCCACACCTCGTCGATGTGGGCGAGGCACTCGGCGCGTGTCCCGGTGGTGCCCTCGCGCCGCCAGCCGGCGGGCACCTCCCGGTCGTCCCACCAGATCGAGAACTGTTCCTCGTCGTTCACGACCACGGCGTACGTCCGGGTGTCGTCGTCCTCAGCGCTCATCGGACCCCCTTCGCCGGGAAGGATTTCAGCCGCGTCGATTCCGTGTCAAGGATCGGTCGATCTTCCGACGTCAGGCGGAGGTGGGCCGTACGGCCGGCTTCGATTCCTCTGTGGACGGCGGTGGCGGCGCGCCGGCGCCGGCGCCGGTCCGCGGCGTCCGGGCGACCCAGCCGACGGCCGGGCCGGCGGCCAGCGCGCAGCCCACGAAGATCGCCGCGACGACCCACCAGCCCCAGCCGCCGGTCTGGATCGCGAGGAGGGTCAGGCCGACCGGCGCGAAGACGTCCGCCGCCGAGCTGATCGTCTGCGCCGTGCCGAGATACACCCCGCGCGACGCGGCCGGCGGCACGTTGGTCTGGAAGAACCAGAGCGCCGCCGAGAACCACAGCTCGGTGGTGGTCACCAGCACCACGACGCCGAGGAGCGCGACGACGGTCCACCCGCCGCCGGTCCGACCCGCGAACGCGGCCAGCGGGCAGGCGAGCGCGGTGACCAGGGCGCCCCGGCGGATCAGGCGGGCCGCGCCGGGGAGCGAGTCGGCGCCGCGCGCCGCCGGCACCTGCAACGTGATCACCAGCACCGTGTTGAGGGCCAGCATCGCGCCGAGCAGCGGCTTGGGGGCGTCGGTGTGGGTGATCGCCCAGAGCGGCAGGATCTCGACGAGGATCACCGAGTGGAACATCATGACGGCGAGGAGCACGGCGCTCGTCGCGTAGGGCAAATCCTTCAGCACCGCCCACCGCGAGGCGGTGGCGGTCCGCTCGTGCCGCACGACCGGCGCGGCCGGGAGCCGCGTCACGAGGCCGGCGTTGAGCAGTGACAACGCGGAGTTGAGCAGCACCATGGCGACGAGCGCGGCGGCGGAGTCGAACGCCAGCGCCACCGCGCCGAGACCGGTGCCGACGGTGAACCCGGCGTTGAGGTACGAGCGGGCGTACGCCATCGTCCGTACCCGGTCCCCGGCCGGCATGGCGGCGGCGGTGTAGATGGTGCGCCCGGCGTTGGCGAACGAGTCGGTGACGGCGGCCACCACCATCAGCACCACGAAGCCCGCGAACGACGTCACGAGCGGGTAGGCGGCGAACGTCAGCGCCGAACCGAGCGCGCCGAGGGCCCAGGACCGCTGCCCGCCGATCCGATCGGCCAGCGCGCCCAGCGGCAGCGAGGTGGCCACCCCGGCGAGGCCCGCGATCGAGAAGCCGACCCCGATCTGCACCGGGCTGAGCCCGAGGACCTCGGTGAAGAACACGATGCTGCCGGTGAGGAAGGTACCGCTGCCGATGGCGACCATGGCGGACTGGTACGCGATAGCCCGGGGCAGCCCGGGCGGCGGCAGGAGCCGGGACACGGCGAATCGGTGACCATCCATGGTGCCGGTCAGGCTACCCGGGCGGTCGCCTCCGGCGGCAACGCCGACCCGGCGCGCGGACCCGGTCCGGTGCCATGAGGAAGGGCCGTGCGGTGTCAGCGGGACGGGACCGTCACACCGCGCCGTCCGCGCGCAGCACGAGCCGGTCGGTGGTCCGCTCCCCGATGTACGTCAGGTCGGCGTCCCACCCGAGGCCGGGCACGGCGGGCACCTCGACCAGCCCGTCGGCGCTCACGATCGGGCGGGTGGTGACGTCACGGGCGTAGTACTTGTCGGAGCCGGAGACGTCCGAGGGGAGCGTGAAGCCGGCGAGCGCGCTCAGCGCGACGTTGGCGGCCCGGCCGATCCCGAACTCGTGCATCCCGCCGCACCACACTCCGACGCCGTGCTCGCGCGCGAGGTCGTGCGCCCGTACGGCGTGGGTCAGCCCACCCATCCGCGAGACCTTGACGTTGAGCACGCGTACGGCGCCCAGGCGCAGCGCGGTGACGAGGTCGTCCAGCTCCTCGACGGACTCGTCGAGACAGACGGGCGTGTCGATGCGTTCCTGCAGGGCGGCGTGCGCGACGAGTGCGCGCGGCGCGAACGGCTGCTCGATCATCAGCAGGCCCAGGCCGTCGAGTTCGGCCAGGACGGCCCGGTGTTCCGGGGTGTCCTCGTAGGCGCCGTTGGCGTCGACGTGCAGCGGCACGCTCGGATGTGCCGCGCGTACGGCCCGCACCGGGTCGACGTCCCAGCCGGGCGCGATCTTGAGCTTGATCCTGCGGTAGCCCTCGTCGACGCGCAGCCGCACCTGCGCGAGGAGGTCGTCGACGGTGGGTTCGATCCCCAGCGACACCCCCGCCTCGACGCTGCCGCGCGTGCCGCCCAGCGCGTGCGCGAGGGAGCTGCCCTCGGCGGCCGACCACAGGGCCCAGGCGGCGATGTCGAAGCCGGCGCGGGCGAAGTGGTTGCCCCGGACCCGGCCGAGCGTCGCGGCCAGGTCCGCCGGGTGCTCCCAGTCGGTACGCAGGACCAGCGGCGCGAGGTGGTCGCGGGCGACCGCCCAGCAGCTCTCGACGGTCTCGGCGCAGTAGAACGGGCCGCTCGGCGACGCGATCTCGCCCCACCCGACGGCGCCGTCGGTGTCGGTGAGCGTGACCAGGATGTGCTCCAGCTCCCGTTTGGCGTGGGAGCTGGTCTGGAACCGGTGCACGAGCGGCAGCCGTACCCGGCGAAGCTCCACCGCCTCGATCCGCCTCACGCCGTCACCTCGCCGTGCCGGCGGTCCCCGGCCAGCTCGTTATCGGCCCCTCCGCCTCGCCTGCGGTCGGTCACGTTTCCTCCTGGTAGAGATCGAGTTCGGCGGCGAGGGCGTCGCGCTCGCGCAGGCGGCGCCCGGCCCCCTTCGAGCTGGCGATGGTCAGGGTGGCGAGCAGGTGCAGGGCGAGCACCACGGAGGTGGGGGAGTTCGCGTAGGAGGCGCTGTCGGTGCCGATGACGATGCGGACGGCGGCGGTCTCGGCCAGCGGCGCGTCCTCGGCGTCGGTGACGAGGACCAGTTGGCCGCCGTGGCGGACGTAGGCGGAGGCGACGTCGATGGTCTCGCGCCGGTAGCGCGCCATGCAGACGGCCACGAGCAGGTCGCCCTGGCGGATGTCGCTGAGCACGTCGAGGGGCCGCAGCGCCGCGCCGTTGACGAGGTGGACGCCGGAGAGCCCGGCGCTGAGGTCGGCGGCGAGCAGGGACGCGAAGCCGAGCGACTTGCCGTGGCCGAGCAGGTACCGCCGGCGGGCCGACACGATGAGCGCCGCGGCCCGCTCGATGGCGTCCTGCTCGGCGGCCCACGCCAGCGCCTTGCCGAACTCGCTGCGTTGCTGCTCCAGGACCCGCTGCTTGAGCACCTGCGCGGACCTGCGCTGCACGTTGCGGTCGAAGCGCTCCGCCGGGGTCGATCTCTTCGTGGTCATGCCTCAATCCTGTGCGAACAGGTAGCTGACGCGGCCGGGGGTGTCCGCCCGCCGCGCGACGCCGACGAGCCGCCCGCCCGCGGCGAACCGGCCGGCCAGCTCCAGGCGCAGCCGCGCCCGGTCGTCGGGCCCCCGGGCGGCGGTACGGTCGTCGGCGGGCGAGTCGACGGCCGCGTGCCCGTGCCCCGGCGCCCAGGTGCTGCCCCCGGGACGGTCGAGGTCCCACCGGACCAGGACCCGGTCGCTGTCGCCGTCGTCGTAGAAGTCGGGCAGGAAGCGGATCCCGACGGCGCCCAGCACGTTCAGGTTGAAGTGGACGTTGCGCAGCGCGTACGGGTCGAAGGTCCACCGCATCGTGTGCACGCCCGCCCGTCGTGCGGCCTCGGCCTGGGCGTGCTTGAGCAGGCGGCCGACGCCGCGCCCCTGCGCCCGCGCGTCGACGACGGCCGCCTGCGAGTAGTGGTAGAGCTCGCCGTGCTCGACGCCGGTGAAGCCGTAGCAGAAGCCGACGAGGGAGCCGTCCTCGTCGAACGCGCCGACCGCGGTCCCCGCGTTCTCGCCAAGCGCGGCCAGGAGGCGGGGGCTGACGGCGTGCTCGGGGCCCTCGTAACCGAAGACGCTCCGGTAGAGCGCCGACGCCGCCGTCCACTCGGCGAGCCCGGCGAGGTCACGCGCCACGATCCCTTGCGCGTCAGCGGTCATCAGCCACTCCCTAGCAATGATAGCGATCGTATGTTGCATATGCTGCCGTTGATCGCGCCCGTTGACAAGACATTCGAGTGAAACATATGGTCCGCATATGTCGTCCTCGGGATCCAGTGCCGCGCTCGACGCGCTGCACCGCTACACGCTGCACGAGTCGCCGACCGGTGACCGGCGGGCGCTGGCCGCGCTGGCCGACGTGCTCGACGCCGACGCCGCCCGCGCCGGCTTCGACACCGCCCGGGTGCCGCACCCGAGCGGCGACCATCTGGTCTGGACCCTCCCGGCGCGAGGGGTCGCGAGCGATCCGGTGCTGCTGCTGACCCACTACGACACCGTCTGGCCGGTCGGCACGCTGTCCGGCATGCCGTGGTCCGTCGAGGGGGACGTCGTCCGCGGTCCCGGCGTCTACGACACCAAGGCCGGGATCGTCGCACTGCTCGCGGCGGCGGCACGCGTCGAGCGGCAGGGTGCGCCGCACCCCGAGATCCGGGTCCTCGTCGTCGCCGACGAGGAGATCGGCTCGCCCACCGCCACCGGGCTGGTCCGGGCCGAGGCGGCCCGGGCCCGCGCGGTGCTCGGCCTGGAACCGCCGCACCCCGGCGGCGACCTCAAGACCGGCCGACGCGGCAGCACCCGGGTCCGCATCGAGGTCACCGGGGTCGAGGCGCACGCCGCGCTCGACCCGGACGCCGGCGTCAACGCCATCGACGAGCTCGTCGATCAGCTCGTGCGGCTCCGCGCACTCGTGCAGGGCCGGCCGGTCCTGCTCAACACCGGCACCATCGCCGGCGGGGGGCGGACCAACGTGGTGGCCGGCGCGGCCCACGTCGAGCTGGGACTGCGCTTCACCGACCCGGCCGACGAGGACGCCGTCCTCGCCGGCCTGCGGTCGCTGCGCCCGGTGCGCGACCGTGCCCGGCTCGACGCCCGGCTGCTCTCGCACCGGCCCACCTGGCGGCCGGACGAGGCGGGTGCGCACCTGCTCGACCGGATCGTGGACATCGCCGCCGGCCTCGGTCAACGCCTCGCCGGTCGGCCGGCGGACGGCGCCGCCGACACCAACACGACGGGTGCGCTCGGCCGTCCCACCGTCGACGGGCTCGCCCCGCCCGGTGGTGGCGCACACGCCCGGCAGGAGTGGGTCTCGGCGGCAGGCATCGACGCGCGCTGCGAACTGCTGGCAGCGCTGTTCACCGGCCTCCACACCGCGGCGGCGTCCCCTGGAGGCGGTGCCTGACCCGGGCACGCGCCCCCGGCAGCCGGGACGGCTGGCG
The DNA here is from genome assembly GCF_040649055.1 of Micromonospora sp. NPDC049060. Taxonomy (NCBI): domain Bacteria; kingdom Bacillati; phylum Actinomycetota; class Actinomycetes; order Micromonosporales; family Micromonosporaceae; genus Micromonospora; species Micromonospora sp. NPDC049060. The sequence continues at coordinate 6,753 of NZ_JBEZEV010000101.1, read as the reverse complement.
CGACCCGACCCGCCGCGTGCAGGTCAGTGCGGTCCGGCGTACCGCGTGGCGCGACCTGGCGCGCCGCGCGCCGGATCGGCGCGACCCGACCCGCCGCGTCGCGGGTCAGCGCGATCCGGCGCGCCGCGTGCGGATCAGCGCGACCAGCCCCACGGCGATCAGCGCCAGTCCGAGCGCTCCGGCCGCCAGGAGGTAGGTCCCCACGGCGCTGGCGCGGCCGGTCCCGTCGCCGGCGGCGCGGGCCGTCGGCCCGGGCGTGGTGGGCGGCGCGGAGGAAGGAACGGCCGCCGGCAGCGGGTAGCGCCGGACCACGGGCAGCGTCCCCGGCGGCTGGTCGGCGGTCTCGGACACGGTGAGCAGGGAGCGCCCGTCGCGGCTGTAGGTGACCGACTCGCCCTGCGGTTCGTCGGGCAGCGCGACGATCCGGGGCGTCCCGCCGGTCAACGCGGCGACCACGTCGCCGTCGGTCACATCGAACTCGTACGCGTCCGCGTAGGTGCGCAGGACGATCCGGCGCCCGTCCGGTGCGGTGGCGGCGCCGGTGACCGCCGTGCGACCGAGCGCCCCGAACGGGTTGCTCGTCGTGGAGGCCGGCAGCCGGACCTGTCCCACCTTCACCAGCGGTGTCGTCGCACCCGGACGCGGGGCGGCGCTCGGGGCGTACAGGTTGGCCGAGTACTTGGAGACGACCACCGGCCGGTCGTCGCCGGTCACGAGCAGGGCCTCCGCGTCGTGCGGGCCGTCCGGATAGGCCATCCGGTACAGGACCGGGCGGCCGGCTCCCGGCGGCAGCTTCCACACCGCGATCGTCTGCCGGGACCGGTCGTTGTCCCCGATGTCGGCCACCCAGACCGTGCCGTCGGCCCCGACGGCGAGGTCCTCGGTGTCGCGCGGCCGGGACGGATAGGACACGGTCCGCACGACGGAGCACCTGTCGTCCAGGAAGAAGATGCGGCGGCGGGCCTCGTCGTCCGCGCCGTCGTTGATCATGACGAAGCCGCCATCCGTCGCGGCCATGCCGGAGATCTCGCTCAGCCGGCCGCCACGCACCTCGCACACCGGCGTACCGGGGGCCGCAGCGGGTGTCGGGTCGGCCACGGCCGCACCGGGGGCCGTCGCGACGGCGAGGACGACGACCGTCCCCGCCGCGACCCGCAGCCTCCGGGTCCGGTTGCCTCGTCGCCTCACCCGCAGTCCCTTCAGTGCCGGTCCGCCCGTCCGGCGGCCCGGCGCGGTTCGCGGACCGGCGGTCCACCCCCGCCGGCCGGGCGCCCCGCCGGGCGTCGTGACCGGCTGTCGTCCGCCCGGCTCCGGTGCGTCGCCGGCCCCCACGTGAGCGGCGTCCGGGCGCGTGACCAGGGGATGAGTGTATGACCCGGGGGCGCGGCCCCGGTCACGGCCCGCCGTGCGGCGACCCGGCCCGCCGCCGTCGCCGCGACCGGAACCGATGGCGCCGCCGTCCGCCCGCACCCGCCCGGAGGGGGCGGCACCGGGCCGGGACCCGCCCGGCGCCGGCGGCGTACGCTGCCGCGATGACCGCACCGGCCCGCATCCTCGTCTACGGGGTGTACGGCGCCGGCAAGTCCACGCTGGCGGCGCGGCTGGCCGAGCTGCTCGGGTCACCGTGGCATCCGGTCGACGACCTGCTGTGGCAGCCGGGCTGGGTGGAGGTGCCGGTCGCGGAGCAGCGCAGCCGGATCGAGGCGGTCTGCCGCCGCGACCGCTGGATCCTCGACGGGGCGTACCACGGGTGGCGCGACGTGGTGCTGGCGCGCGCCGACCTGGTCGTCGGCCTGGACTATCCACGCTGGCTCTCCTTCTGGCGGCTGCTGCGGCGTACCGTCCGCCGGCTGGTCAGCGGCGAGGAGATCTGCAACGGCAACCGCGAGTCGCTGCGCAGCGTGCTGTCCCGGGAGTCGATCCTGGTGTGGCACGTCACCGCGTTCGGTCGGGCCCGGCGGCGGATGCGCGCCTGGCAGGCCGATCCGGCCGGGCCACCGGTGCTGCTGTTCCGCTCCCCGGCGGCCCTGGAGCGCTGGCTGTCCGATTTCACCCGACGATGAGGACCGGCCCCGGCGAGCCCGGCACGACCGTCGGAACCGGCCCACCGGTGGGGGACTCCGGCCGACCGTGGCGTCGGCGCTGCTGGCCCGGCAGGGATGGACGGACACCATTGCCTCGGTCTCGGTGATCACCTAGGTTTCACACGATCGCACCCAGCCGCACCGAGCACTCCCCGGCTCTGGCCAGGCAGCGAGACAGCACCGATCGCGCCGCTCAGTGACTTAGGAGCTCACCGTGGCACAGCACCCCTCCCGTCGGCGAACACCGGCCCGTCTGGTCGCGGCGGTGGCGGCGAGCACCATGCTGCTCGCTGCGGCCCCCGTGTCCGCAGCCGCGGCGCCCTCCAGCGCGCCGCTGTCGGCCACCCGGCAGGCACCCGAAGGGCCGCCCCGCCCGGCGTCCGGCCTGCCGCAATCCAAGAGCGGGCTCTGGCTGGTGCAGTTGGACAAGCCGTCGTTGATGGCCGCCACCCGGGGCACCGGGGCGCGCGCCGGCAGGATCGACGCCCGGTCCGCGGCCAGCACCCCCTACGCCAGGGAACTGGCGCAGCGGCAGGACACCGTGGTGGACGAGATGGAGGCCGTCCTGGGGCGCTCCGTGCGGGTCGCCCACACCTACCGGAACGTGGTCAACGGACTGGCGGTGGCGCTCAGCGCGGACGAGGCGGCGCAGCTGTCCGGCCTGCCGGGGGTCAGGGCGGTCGTGCCCGACGAGATCCTGGAGCTGACGACCGACACCAGCAACGCGCTGATCCAGTCGCCCGCGGTGTGGGAGGGCCGGACGGCGGAGAACGTCGGGACCCGTGGCGAGGGCGCCATCGTCGGGATCCTGGACTCCGGCATCAACCCCGACCACCCCTCGTTCGCGGCCGTGGACGGTGACGGCTACCGGCACACCAACCCGTACGGCGCGGGCAGGTACGTCGGCGTCTGCGCCCCGAGCCACCCCCAGCACAAGGCGATCTGCAACGACAAGCTGATCGGCGCCTGGTCGATGGTCGGCACCGACGCCCGGGACGACAACGGCCACGGCAGCCACACCGCCTCGACCGCCGCCGGCAACCGGCACGAGGCGACCATGACCGTCGGCACGAGCACGCACAAGCTCACCGTCTCCGGGGTCGCGCCGCGGGCCAACGTCATCTCCTACAAGGTCTGCATGGCGATCGGCTGCCTCTCCTCGGCGACGATCGCGGCGGTGGACCAGGCGATCGCCGACGGCGTGGACGTCCTCAACTACTCGATCTCCGGTCGCGACGACCCCTGGAAGGACCTCGTCGACCAGGCGTTCCTGGAGGCGTACTCGGCCGGCATCTTCGTCGCCGCCTCCGCCGGCAACAGCGGCCCGGGCCCCAGCACCGTCGCGAAGACCGCGCCGTGGAACATGTCCGTCGCCGCGGTCAGCCACGAGCGGGTCATCGCCCACCGGCTCGACGTGACGGGGCCGACGCCCGTCCCGGCCGCGCTCACCGGCATCGCCGCCGTGATCGGGGAAGGCTCGCCGAACCCGCCCATCGAGGGTGCGATCCGGTACTCCGGCGCCGTCGCCGCGGACAACGTGCAGGCCTGCCTTCCGTTCCCGGCGGCGGCGTTCAGCGGCAGGGTCGCCCTGCTGCCCCGGGGCGGCTGCGACTTCTCCGTGAAGGTCAAGAACGCCACCGCCGCCGGCGCGACCGGCGTGGTCGTGCACAACCAGTACAGCGGCCCGCCGATCACGATGGGCGCGCTCGCCGGGACCACCATCCCGGCCGTGATGGTCTCCCTCGCCGACGGGCAGCGGCTGCGCGAGCACGCGGCGGCCACCGACGGCCCCGTCACCGTGCGCGTCGACCCCGGCAGCGAGGTGCTGCGCGACGGCGACTGGACCGACGTCGTGGCCGACTTCAGCTCGCGCGGTCCCAGCAAGTTCGACATGCTCGCGCCCACCGTGGCCGCCCCGGGCCGCAACATCCTCGCCGCCACCATGGCGACGAAGGACAACCCGGCCCCGTACGCCTTCATGCAGGGCACGTCCATGTCGTCGCCGCACGTCGCCGGTGCCGGCGCGCTGCTGGCGGCGCTGCACCCCGACTGGTCGCCGACGCGGATCCGCTCCGCGCTTGCGGTCACCGCGGACCGCGACGGCGTCGTCAAGGAGGACGGCCGCACGCCGGCCGACGCGTTCGACATGGGCTCCGGCCGGATCAACCTGGCCCAGGCCGCCCGGACCGGCATCGTGCTCGACGAGACCGCCGCGAACTTCGTCGCGGCCAACCCCGACGCCGGTGGCGACCCGCAGACGCTGAACCTGCCGGCCGTGGTGGAGCACCACTGCCTCAAGGTCTGCACCTTCACCCGGACGGTGTCCAGCGTGGCCAAGGTGGCCGCGACCTACCAGGTCACGCCGCAGGCCCCGGCCGGCGCGCGGATCACGGTCGCGCCGACGCAGTTCACCCTGGCGCCCGGCGCGAGCCAGGAGCTGACCATCACCCTGGACGTCACCGGGACCGCCCGCAAGAACTGGCTCTTCGGCGCGATCGACCTGACCACCGACGCCCGGCACGCGCCGGAGGGGCAGTCGATCGCCCAGGCGCACTTCCCGGTCGCCGTCCTTCCCGCGGCCCCGGACCTGACCGTGGACAAGACCGCGCTCAGCTCCAGCATGGACGTCGCGCAGAACGAGACCCACACGGTCAAGGTGGGCAACGCCGGCGGCGCCGAACTCACCTGGCGGGCGACCGGCGACGGCGACGACTGCGACTGGCCGACCTGGGTCAAGGTGACTCCGGCACAGGGCACGCTTGGCGCGTTCAAGAGCCAGGACATCCAGATCACCCTCGACTCGACCGGCCTGGACGACGGCGGCGTGTTCAAGGCCAACCTGTGCCTGGCCAGCAACGACCAGGACCAGCCGACGACGACGATCGCGCTGGAACTGACGGTGGTGCCGGTACCGAAGATCGAGGTGGCGCCCAAGTCGATCTCCGCGCGGCAGCCGGCCGGGCTGGTCACCAGCCAGAAGTTCGCGGTACGCAACGCCGGGCACGGCGTGCTGGACTGGCGGCTGGACGACCCGGACGCCGGCCCGGACGACGAGCGGATCCGGCTCCTGCGTGACGGTGTCCTGCTGATCCCGAACTCGGCAAGCGCCACCCGTGGGGTGATGGCGTTCGATCCGCAGACCGGAAAGCAGATCGACCCGCAGTTCATCCCGCACTTCAAGTTCGACCCGACCAGCAACCTCTACACGCCGTTCCAGGTCATCGCCAAGCCGGACGGCAGCGGCTTCCTCATGTCCGACCAGGTCAATTCGGTGATCACCGAACACGCCCTGGACGGCAGCTTCCGGCGGATCTTCGCGCCGGCCGGCGGCGTGGACGACCCGAAGATCATGACCAACACCCGGGGTATCGCGCTCTCGCCGCGCGGCACCGTGCTGGTGACGGTCGCGTCCCAGACCAACGCCAACTCGGTCGTCGAGTTCGACGCCGACGGCAAGTACCTGGGCACGTTCGTCGCTCCGGGGACCGACGGGCTGAAGGGACCGTGGGGCATCCTGTTCCGCGGCGACGACATGCTCGTCTCGGGCAGCGACAGCGACGCCATCCACAGCTTCAAGAAGGACGGCTCCGCCGCCAACGCCCGCTTCTTCGAGGGGCTGAGCTGGCCCGGTCAGCTCGCGGAGATGCCGAACGGCAACGTGCTCGCGGCGAGCTGGGGCAGCGGCTCCGCCCCCGGGGTCTGGGAGATGGACCGCGACGGCAAGCTCATCGGCGTCTACACGCCTCCCGGTGGCAGCGGTTACCAGGGCGTCCACCCGCTCGGTAACGGCAACATCCTGACCACCAGCTCCAAGGGGGTCCACGAGATCGACCGCTCCGGCCGCCTGGTCGAGGTCGAGAACGACAAGGGCGCGGCCCGGTTCATCACCCACGTCCGGCTGCCCGACCTGCAGCCGTGCGTGACGCCCGACGAGGTGCCGTGGCTGACGGCGTCGCGGACGTCGGGCGGCACCGGCGCCGGCAAGTCCACCGAGGTGACGCTCTCGATGGACAGCACCGGCCTGGCCGCCGGTACGTACCGGGCCCAGCTCTGCGTCACCAGCGACGATCCGTCGAACCGGCTGTCGACGCTGCCCGTGACGCTCGAGGTCACCGACCAGACCTGCGCCCAGGTCGTCAGCGGTGAGCGTCGGGGTCCGCTGCCGGTCAACGGTGGGGTGACCTGCCTCGCGCCGGGTGCCACGGTGTTCGGGCCGGTAAACGTCGCGAAGGGCGCGGGCCTGATCGCGCTCGGCGCCAGCGTCAGCGGCCCGGTGACCGCCACCGGGGCCACGGTGGTGGAGCTGACGGGCAGCACGGTCGACGGCCCGCTGTCGGTCACCGGCGTCACCGGTTCGGTGCTGATCGCCGGGACGCGGGTGACCGGTCCGGTCAGCGTGGTCGACAGCCGCACCGGCGGCACGCCGGTCGTGGTGTCGGGCAACCGGATCGACGGGCCGCTGCGGTGCGTCGGCAACCAGCCGCCACCGGTGGACAACGGGGTGGCCAACACGGTCAGCGGCCCGACGTCCGGCCAGTGCCGCGGGTGGTGAGCGGACCGTCCCACCAGGCCCGTCGGTGACGTGGCCGGGCCCGCCGGTGCCGGGCAGCTTCACCCACCTGGCGGAGAAGAACTTCTTCGACAACAGCAAGTGCCACCGGCTGGTGAC
>NZ_JBEZEV010000100.1:0-23212 GCF_040649055.1 Micromonospora sp. NPDC049060 | reverse complement strand
GGCAAGCAGGTGGTGGTGCTGGTCGAGCTGAAGGCGCGCTTCGACGAGGTGGCCAACATCGGCTGGGCGCGCAGCGAGACCGTCGCGTACGGTCTCGCCCACCCCGACGAGGCGCCCCGGGTGGCCGACTGCGGCGACCCGGGGCTGCTCCGGCGGCGGCTGACCGCCCTTCGGGACCGGCTGACCGCCGAGCTGGGCCCGCTGGACGCGCCGCCCGTCGACGACTGCCTGCCCGCGTTCACCGGCTTCGCCGGGCGGGTCGCGATCGTCGACCGGAGCTGGCTGGCCGGGGCGCTGCGGGCCGGCACCTGCGTCTTCGAGGGCGCGCAGGGGGTGCTGCTCGACGAGTGGCACGGCTTCCACCCGTACACGACGTGGAGCACCACCACCTTCGCCAACGTCGACGGCCTGCTCGCCGAGGCGGGCCAGGCCGGCGACGTCACCCGGATCGGGGTGCTGCGCGTGGTCACCACCCGGCACGGGCCCGGCCCGCTGGTGACCGAGGAACCGGCCCTGCCGCTGGCCGACCCGCACAACCCGACGAACCCGTGGCAGGGCCGGTTCCGGTTCGGCCACTTCGACGCGGTCGCCCACCGGTACGCCCTCGCCGCGGCCGGCGGGGTCGACGGCCTGGCGCTCACCCACCTCGACCTCGCCGGCCCCGGGCTGCGGATCTGCCGCCGCTACGACACCATCGACCGGCTCACCCCGGGCCCGCCCGGCGACCTGGACCGGCAGGCCGCGCTCACCGCCCGCCTGCTGCGCGCCCGCCCCGTGTACGACGACGCCCCGCCGCCCGACTGGACGGCGGCGGTGCAGGAGGAGCTGGGCGCGCCCGTGGTGCTGACCTCCCGGGGGCCCACCGCCGACGACAAGACCCCCCACGGCCCGCTGCTCGCCCCGCGCCCCCTCGCGCCGGCCGGAACGCCCGTCGGGGCGTCGGTGTGACGCCGGGCCGCGCCGGAGTCCCGAGCGGGTCGATCCGGCGACTCGACCACCGGGCGGGTCGCACCCGGCGAGCATGGGAGGCATGGAGTCCGTGCTCGACCTGCTCCGGCAGCTGGTCGCCTCACCGTGGGTGTACCTGCTGATCTTCGGGCTCACCGCGGTCGACGCGTTCTTCCCCGCCGTACCCGGCGAGACGGCCGTGATCACCGCCGCGGTGCTCGCCACCGGCGGCAACCCCGACCTGCTGGGAGTGATCGTCGCCGCCGCGCTGGGGGCGTGCCTCGGCGACCACGTCTCGTACGCCATCGGGCGCGGCGGCGGCGCGAGCCGGCTCGCCCGCTTCCCGGCGGACAGCCGGCGCCGGGCCAGCTCCGAGTGGGCCCGGCGGGCGGTGCACCAGCGCGGCGGGCTGATCCTGACCACGTCCCGGTACGTCCCCGGTGGCCGGACGGCGGTCACCCTCACCATGGGCGCGGTCCGCTACCCGCTCCGGTCGTTCCTGCTCTTCGACGCCATCGCGGCGGTGAGCTGGGCGCTCTACTGCACCCTGCTCGGCTACTTCGGCGGGCTGGCCTTCGAACGCGACCCGGTCAAGGGCATCCTCGCCGGCGTGGGCCTCTCGCTGGCGATCACCCTGCTGTTGGAGTCCGCCCGCTGGCTGCACCACCGCAGGCGCCGCGCCACGTCCCGCCGCTGAACGCGCGACCGTGGAGCCGCCGCCGCTCAGCCGGGGGTGACCCGTGGGTGCCAGGTGACGCCGTGCAGGAGTTGACCGGCACCGAGCCAGGCGACGTTCATCATCCGGGTGGCGGTCTTCTCGGGGTCGGCCTCCGGGTGGTCGGCGAGCCAGTCCGCCAGCGACTCGGTCGCCCCCACGAGGGCGTACGCGACGACCTCCAGGTCGGTCTCGCCCACCTCGCGGCCCTCGGCGCGCAGCGCGTGGTCGAGCATCCCGGCGACCACCTCGACCAGCCGGGCCCGCATGCCGGCCAGCTCGCCGGCGAAGGGCTGCTCGCCCCGGGCCTGCCGGTAGAGCACCGCCCACCCGTCGCGGTGCGCCCCGACGAAGCCGAAGAAGGCGCGCAGCCCGCGCCAGAGCCGCTCGTCGGCCGGCAGCTCGGGGGCGGCCGCCCCGGCGATGGCCTGCATCATCCGGGTGCCCTCCCGGTGCAAACAGGCGACGAAGAGTTCTTCCTTCGTGCCGAGGTACGCGTAGACCATGGGCTTGGAGATGCCGGCGTCCTCGGCGATCTCGTCCATGCTGGCCGCGTGGAAGCCCCTGCGTGAGAACACTTTCACGGCCGCGTCGAGCATCTGCTGCTCGCGTACGGCGCGGGGGAGGCGCTTGAAGGTGGGTGGGGTGGACACCTTGCGAGCATACCTACTCGCCCGTAAGGTTACGCACGAGTAGCCAATCCCCGGAAGGTGCAGCCCCATGACTGACTTCGACCCGGCCAACTTCGCGAACGTCGGCCCCAAGGAGTTCGCCCAGCTGGTCAAGTCCACCCCGGACGACAAGATCGCCGAGGTGATGTCCGGCGACCTGCGCGGCAAGATCCTCGGCGAGGTCTTCGGCCGGATGCCGCAGCTCTTCCGCGCCGACCGGGCCGGCTCGACCAACGCGGTCATCCACTGGAACATCACCGGCCGTCCCGACGGGGGCACCGACACCTACGAGGTGGTCGTCGCTGACGGCACCTGCACCGTCAACGAGACCCCGCAGCACGACCCGAAGCTCAGCCTCACGATGGGCCCGGTCGAGTTCCTGAAGATCGTCTCCGGTGGCGCGAACCCCGTCATGATGTTCATGACCGGCAAGCTCAAGGCCAAGGGCGACCTGGGCCTGGCCGCCAACATCGCCAACCTGTTCGACATCCCCAAGGCCTGACATGGCCGAGTTCTCGCTCGACCTGAACGAGGAACAGCGGGATCTGCGCGACTGGGTGCACGGCTTCGCCGCCGAGGTCGTGCGCCCGGCCGCGGCCGAGTGGGACGCCCGGGAGGAGACCCCCTGGCCGATCATCCAGGAGGCGGCGAAGGTCGGCCTCTACGGCTTCGAGTTCCTCGCCACCTGCTGGGCCGACCCCACCGGCCTCTCCCTCCCGATCGCCAGCGAGGAACTCTTCTGGGGTGACGCCGGCATCGGGCTGGGCATCTTCGGCACCTCCCTCGCGGTGGCCGCGATCTACGGCGCCGGCACCCCCGACCAGATGGTCGAATGGGTGCCGCAGTGCTTCGGCACCGTCGACGAGCCGGCCGTCGCCGCGTTCTGCACCACCGAGCCCGAGGCCGGCTCCGACGTCGGCGCGATGCGCACCCGGGCCGTCTACGACGAGGCGAGCGACGAGTGGGTGCTCAGCGGGCAGAAGGCGTACGCCACGAACGGCGGGATCGCCGGGGTGCACGTGGTCACCGCCTCGGTCGACCCGACGCTCGGCTCCCGCGGGCAGGCGGCGTTCGTCGTACCGCCGGGCACCGCCGGCCTGGCCGCGACCCGCAAGCTGCGCAAGCTGGGCCTGCGCGCGTCGCACACCGCCGACGTCTTCCTCGACGACGTACGCGTGCCGGGGCGCTGCCTGCTCGGCGGCCGGGACGCCCTGCTCGAACGGCTCGACCGGGCCCGCTCCGGCAAGCGCGTCTCGGGTCAGGCCGCGATGCGCACCTTCGAGCTCTCCCGACCCACCGTCGGCGCGCAGGCGCTGGGCGTGGCCCGGGCCGCCTACGAGTACGCCCTGGACTACGCGAAGGAGCGGGTCCAGTTCGGCCGTCCGATCATCGAGAACCAGGCGGTCGCGTTCGCGCTGGCCGACATGAAGATGGAGATCGACGCCGCCCGGCTGCTGGTCTGGCGGGCGTCCTGGATGGGCCGCAACAACCGGCCCTTCACGGCCGGCGAGGGCTCGATGTCCAAGCTGAAGGCCGGTGAGGTGGCCGTCTCCGTCACCGACAGGGCCGTGCAACTGCTCGGCGGGGCCGGCTTCCTGCGGGACCACCCGGTCGAGCGCTGGTACCGGGACGCCAAGATCTACACCATCTTCGAGGGCACCTCCGAGATCCAGCGGCTGGTCATCTCCCGGGCCATCTCCGGCGTCCAGATCCGCTGACCGACCGCCGGCGCGGTCGCCGTCCAGGGGCCGCGCCGGGCCTGGGCGTCCGCCGCGCCCGTACCGCTGCGCGCTCGATCTCCAGATCGCCCGCGTGGGGTCCCCGGCCCGGGGGCCCCACGCGCACCGCACGAGGAGGCCGCGTCATGGACCTGCCGTTCGTCGTCGCCACCCTGACCCGACGCGGGCTGCTCGCCCCCGGCCGACCGATCCGCGTCGCCTCGCAGCTCCAGGCGCTGCGCAAATGGGGCTGGAACATCGCCGGCGAGCTGCGCCAGGCCGCCGCCCGCGACCCCGACCGCACGGCCGTCGTCGACGAGCAGGGCACCGGCCTGACGTACGCCGAGCTGCTCGACCGGTCGGAGCGGCTGGCCCGGGGAATGCGGACGGCGCTGGGGGTGCGACCCGGGGACCGGGTCGGCGTGCTCTGCCGCAACCACCACGGCCTGGTCGAGACAATCGTGGCCGCCACCCTGCTCGGCGCGGACGCGGTGCTGGTCAACACCGGGCTCTCCGCCGGGCAGCTCGCCACCGTCGCGCAGGAGCAGCGGCTGCGGGTGCTGGCGCACGACGCCGAGTTCGCCGACCGGGTCGCCAACCTCCCCGCCGAGGTGCAGCGGCTCGACGAGCGCGCCCGGGAGGCGCTCGTCGCCGGCGCGGTCCCCGGCGAGCTGCGTCCCCCCGAGCGCGACGGCCGGATCATCGTGCTCACCTCCGGCACCACCGGCGCACCCAAGGGAGCCCGGCGCCCCACCCCGAACGGGTTCGGCCCGCTGGTCTCCATCATCGACCGGATCCCGCTGCACGCCCGGGACACCGTCATGATCGCCGCGCCGCTCTTCCACACCTGGGGGTACGCGGCCCTCCAGGTCTGCTTCGCCCTGCGGGCCACGGTCGTGCTGCACCGCCGGTTCGACCCGGCCGCCACGCTGGCCGCCCTCGTGGCGCAGCGCTGCGACGCGCTCTTCGCCGTGCCGGTGATGCTGCAACGGCTCCTGGAGGTGCCGCCGCCGGACCCCCGTCCCCCGCTGAAGGTGGTCGCGGTAAGCGGTTCCGCGCTGCCGGGCGGCCTCGCCCTGCGGTTCATGGACGTCTACGGCGACGTGCTGCACAACCTCTACGGCTCCACCGAGGTCTCGTGGGCGTCCATCGCCGGCCCCGCCGACCTGCGCACGGCTCCGACCACCGCCGGCCGCCCGCCGCACGGCACCCGGTTGGCGATCCTCGACGCGGCCGGCGAGCCGGTGCCGGCCGGGCAGGTCGGCCGGATCTTCGTCGGCAACGAGATGCTCTTCGAGGGCTACACCTCCGGGGCCGTCCGGGAGCACCGCGGCGGCCTGCTCGACACCGGCGACCTGGGGCGGCTCGACGCCGACGGGCTGCTCTTCGTCGACGGCCGGGCCGACGACATGATCGTCTCCGGCGGGGAGAACGTCTTCCCGGCCGAGGTGGAGGACCTGATCGCCCGGCTGCCGCAGGTACGCGAGGCCGCCGTGATCGGCGTACCGGACCAGGAGTACGGCCAGCGCCTCGCCGCGTTCCTCGCCCTGCACCCCGGCGAGACGCTCGACCCGGAGGCGGTCCGCGAATACGTCCGGCACTACCTGGCCCGGTTCTCCGTACCCCGGGACGTGGTCTTCGTGAAGTACCTGCCCCGCAACGCCACGGGCAAGGTGCTGGCCCGCGAGCTGCGCCGCTACTACGGCTGACCGTTCCCCGGCCGTTACTGCCCGGATGCCCGGCCGCCCCTAGGCTGACGGCACCATGATCGGCTCCGGACCACGCCGCCGTGCCCGTCACCGCCACCATCCCCGTCACCGCCAGCCGGGACCACGGATGGCACCGCTGCTGCTGGTCGAAGCGGCGACCCTGCTCTCCAACACCGGCAACGGGGTGGCCAACGTCGCCCTGCCCTGGCTGGTGCTGGAACGTACCGGCAGCGCCACCGCGGCCGGCGTGGTCGCGGCAGCCGCCGCGCTGCCGATGCTGCTGTCCGGCCTGGTCTCCGGCACCATCGTGGACCTGCTCGGCCGGCGGCGTACGGCGCTGGTCTCCGACACGCTCTCCGCCGCCTCGGTCGCCGCGATCCCCGTGGTCGACGCCCTGCTCGGGCTGAACCTCGGCTGGATCGTGGCGCTGGCCGTGCTCGGCGCGGTGTTCGACCCGGCCGGGCTGACCGCCCGGGAGACGCTGCTGCCGGCCGCCGCACAGGCCGCCCGCTGGCGGATCGAACGGGCCAACGGGGTGCACGAGGCGGTCTGGGGGCTCGCCTTCCTGATCGGGCCCGGCGTCGGCGGCATCCTCATCGCCGCGATCGGCCCCGGCCCGACGCTCTGGGTCACCGCCGCCGGGTTCGCGCTGGCCGTCGTGATGATCGCCGCCGTCCGGCTGCCCGGGGCCGGCCGCCCCGAACGCCCCCCGGAGGGCCTGTGGCAGGGCACCGCCGAGGGCCTGCGGTTCGTCTGGCGGGACAAGCTGCTGCGTACCATCGCGCTGCTCACGATGGTGCTGGCCGCGCTCTACCTGCCGGTCGAGGGCGTGCTGCTGCCGGCGTGGTTCGTGGCCCAGGGAGAGCCGGCCCGGCTCGGCGCGATCCTGATGGCGATGAGCGCCGCGGGCGTGATCGGAGCGCTCGCCTCCAGCGCGGCGGGACGGCGGGTCCGTCGCCGCACCCTGCTGGTGGCCTCCCTGCTGGTCATCGGGGTGTCGCTGGTCGGCCTGGCCACCCTGCCCCCGTTCCCGGCCATGATCGGCTTCGCCGCCGGGATCGGGCTCGCGTACGGGCCGGTCAACCCGCTGTCCAACTACGCCATGCAGACCCGCACCCCGGAGCGGCTGCGCGGCCGGGTGGTCGGGGTGATGACCTCGTTCGCGTACGCGGCCGGCCCGGCGGGCTACCTGCTCGCCGGGCCGCTGGTCGGATGGGTCGGGCTGCGTACCGCCTTCCTGGTGCTGGCCGGGGCGCTGCTGCTGGCGGTGCTGGTCGCCGCGCCGCTGCCGGTGCTGCGGGCGCTGGACGATCCGCCCCGCTACCCACCCGCCCCGCCCGGCGGCCCGGGCGACCGGGCGGAGGAGCTCGTGCCCCTCAACGGCCAGTACGCCTCCGCGACGCGCCGGGACACGCCCCGCGTACAGGGGCGCGTCCGGGTCGAGGGACTGTGGACGCCCGCCACGCACCGGGACGCGCCCGTGCGGGGGTGACGGCCCCGGTCAGGGATTACGGCACCGGTCAGGGATGCAGCGTCAGCCCGGGCGCAGCGGTTCCAGCCGTGCCCCGACGTACTCGCGGTAGCCCTCGATGTCGGCAGGCGATCCCGCCACCTCCTCGCCGCACCGCTCAAACGGAGGCGAGGAGGGAGTGGGTTGCCCGGTCAGCCCGGAATCGTGATCCGACCCTCGACGGCTGCGGAGGCGATGTCGGTGCGGTGGTGCGAGCCGGCCAGTTCCACCCCGGCGACCAGCGCGTACGCGGCGTCCCGGGCGGCGGGCAGGTCGGCGCCCGTGGCGGTGGCGCAGAGCACCCGGCCGCCGGAGGAGAGTAGCGCCCCGTCGGCGCCCCGTCGGGTGCCGGCGTGGATGATCCCCGGCCCCTCGCCCCCGGTGATCACGTCGCCGGTGCGTGGGGCGGCCGGGTAGCCCTCGGCGGCCACCACGACCGTGACGGCGGCGCCGTCGCGCCAGCGCAGCGGCGGGCGCGCGGCCAGCGTGCCGGTCGCGGCGGCGTGCAGCAGCCCGGCGAGCGGGGTCTCCAGCAGCGCCAGCACCACCTGCGTCTCCGGGTCGCCGAAGCGGGCGTTGAACTCGATCACCCGGGGGCCGTCGGCGGTGATCGCCAGCCCGACGTAGAGCAGGCCCGCGAACGGGGTGCCCCGGCGGGCCATCTCCGCCAGGGTCGGGTGGACGACGTCGCGCATGACCTCGTCGACCAGGCCGGACGGCGCCCAGGGCAGCGGCGCGTACGCCCCCATGCCGCCGGTGTTCGGGCCGGTGTCGCCGTCGCCGACCCGCTTGAAGTCCTGCGCCGGCAGCAGCGGCACCGCCGCCTCGCCGTCGGTGACCACGAAGAGGGAGACCTCCGGGCCGGACAGGTATTCCTCGACGACGACCCGGCCGCACTCCTCGGCGTGCCGCAGCGCGGCGGCGCGGTCGTCGGTCACCACGACACCCTTGCCGGCAGCGAGCCCGTCGTTCTTCACCACGTACGGCGCGCCGAACTCGTCCAGCGCCCTGCCGGTGCTCTCCGCGTCCGTGCAGGTGTAGGCGCGGGCGGTCGGCACGCCGGCGGCGGTCATCACGTCCTTGGCGAACGTCTTCGAGCCCTCCAGCCGGGCCGCCTCGGCGGACGGCCCGAACGCGGGGATCCCCTTGGCGCGTACGGCGTCGGCGACCCCGGCCACCAGCGGCGCCTCCGGCCCGATCACCACCAGGTCGACCCCGGCCTCCACCGCCAGCGCGGCAACGCTCGCCGGATCGCACGGATCGACGGCCCGCACCGAGGCGACCGAGGCGATCCCGGGATTACCGGGCGCCGCGATCAACTGCTCAACGGCCGGATCCGCAGCCAACCCGAGCGCGAGCGCATGCTCCCGCCCCCCACCACCAAGAAGAAGAACCCGCACACCCGGCATCCTACTGACCCTCACCCCCCACACCGTTGATCATGAGGTTGACGGCGCTGATGGCGATCGACTTCGCCGCCAACCTCATGATCGACGGCGCCGTGCCGCGGCTGCGATGGCCTCGCGGACGGTCCAGGGGATGTAGTCGGGGTGGAGGGTGTCGGCCCAGGTGAAGCGGAGGACGGTCCAGCCCGCGTTGACCAGGCGGTTCTGCCTGCGCCGGTCGGCGAAGGCCGCCAAGGGAGTGCCGTGGGGTCCTCGGCCGTCGGCCTCGGCGATCACCTTCGGTCCTCGCCAGCCGAGGTCGCCGACCCCGAGCAGATGGCCGTCGCCGTCCCGCACCGCCACCTGGAGGACATCCGGCGGGACCTTCCCGTCGACGCAACGGAGCCGGGTGCGGGTCTCCAGCGGGGACTGCGCCCGGCCGTCCGCCTCGGCCAGGTGACGGCGCGCGGCCACGGCTCCCCGCCGGCCTCTGACCAGGCGCGGAATGGCCAGCAGGTCAGCCTCGGTGATCAGACGACGGTTCAGCGCCGAGTCCAGGACCGAGACCGCCGGATACCGGCCGACGCGACGGATCACCTCCGTCACGGTGCAGAGCGGGCTCGTGGCGGGCATACCGCCGATGCGGACGACCGAGGCCGCCGGGTGCTCGATCTGATGGACCACGAGACCGGGTTCCCGAACCCGCGCCAGCCTCGCGGAGGTGCCGGGCAGCGCCACGTGGATCTCGTCACTGGGCGGAAGACCGGCGATGCCGTGAAGCTCGGCGGCCGTTCCCAGCACCGCGTGCGCCCGGGGCCCCAGTGACAGCAGGGCCGCGCGGACCAGTTGCCGTCGGGACGCCTCCTCGACTGCCCCGCCGTCAGTCAGATAGACGGCCCGCGCCACGCGACGCCAACGGCCGAACGCGACCAGGTTGTCGATCTCGTGCCGGCCGAATCCGACACTCATGGCCTGGCCCCGGGTGACCAACCCGTCCTGCCCACCGGCGATCCGCCGCAACTTCCCCGAACGGTCCATGGCTGACCACCATGGACCAATCCATCCGCCCCACGCTCCCCCTGTGGACAACCACCCCCACCCTGTGGAAAACCTGCCCTTCCCCCACCCTCCGAGTCGATCATGAGGTTAGCGGCACTGATAGCGATCAACTTCGCCGCCAACCTCATGATCACCGCGCAGGGGCCCCGGGGAGCCGGGACGGGACGGGTGGGGTGGGTGGGGTGGTTAGGGGAGGAGGGGGTGGCGGAGGACGTTTTCTTCGCGGCCCGGGCCCACGCCGACGACGCTCACCCTGGTGCCGCAGAGTTCCTCGATGCGGGCGACGTAGCGGCGGGCGTTCTCCGGGAGCTCGTCCTCGGTCCTCGCCTTGGTGATGTCCTCCCACCAGCCGTCGAGCTCCTCGTAGATCGGAGTCGCGTGGTGGAAGTCGGTCTGGGTCATCGGCATGTCGTCGAAGCGCTCGCCGTTGATCTCGTACCCGACGCAGATCGGCACCTTCGGCAGGCCGGTGAGCACGTCCAGCTTGGTGACCACCAGGTCGGTGACGCCGTTGAGGCGGCACGCGTACCGGGCGACGACGGCGTCGAACCAGCCGCAGCGCCGCTCCCGGCCGGTGGTGGTGCCGTACTCGTGGCCGATCTTGCGCAGGTGCTGCCCGTTGTCGTCGAACAGCTCCGTCGGGAACGGCCCGCTGCCGACGCGCGTCGTGTACGCCTTGCTGACCGCGATCACCTTGCTGATCGCCGTCGGCGGGATGCCGGCGCCCACGCAGGCCCCGCCGGCCGTCGGGTTCGACGAGGTCACGAAGGGGTACGTGCCGTGGTCCATGTCGAGCATGGTGGCCTGGGCGCCCTCCAGCAGGACCGTCTCGCCGCGGTCCAGCGCGTCCCAGAGCATGACCCGGGTCTCGGCGATGTACGGCTTGAGCCGCTCCGCGTACCGCAGGTATTCCTCGACGGTCTCCTCGACGTCGATCGCCTTGCGGTTGTAGATCTTGAACAGGAGCTGGTTCTTCTCGCGCAGCGCCAGTTCCAGCTTCTTGCGCAGGATGCCCGGGTCGAGCAGGTCCTGCAGCCGGATGCCCATCCGGGCGACCTTGTCCCCGTACGCGGGGCCGATGCCCCGGCCGGTGGTGCCGATGCGGGAGCTGCCGAGGTAGCGCTCGACGACCCGGTCGAGGGCCCGGTGGTGCGGCATGATCAGGTGCGCGTCGCCGGAGATCCGCAGGCGGCTGACGTCGACACCGCGCTCGGCGAGCCCGTCGATCTCGGCCAGCAGCACCTTCGGGTCGACCACGACGCCGTTGCCGATGACGATCATCGCGCTCGGGGAGAGCGCACCCGACGGCATCAGGTGCAGCGCGTACTTCTGGCCGTCCGGCGTGATCACCGTGTGGCCGGCGTTGTTGCCGCCGGAGTAGCGCACGACGTAGTCGACCCGCCCACCCAGCAGGTCGGTAACCTTGCCCTTGCCCTCGTCGCCCCACTGGGCACCGAGGAGCACGATCGCTGGCATCTCTTCGCCTCCAGAAGGCTCGGGTGCCAGGTGGCGACCGGTCAGCGAGCCCGGGGTGTCAGGCTAACAAGTAGTGGCGGCGCGGCCGGCAGGGGTCGCGTCGGGAGGCAGGAGGCCTTTCGGTGTACGACGTGGTGCTGCTCACCCTCGGCTCGGACCGCGACGCGTCCGGCGGGGCCTGCGGCAGCGGCGGCTGCTGCGGCGCGGCGCCTCAGGAGGGGGCCGGCCCGACCGCCGCCGGCGCGTCCGACGGCACGACGAC
This sequence comes from Micromonospora sp. NPDC049060, assembly GCF_040649055.1. Lineage (NCBI taxonomy): Bacteria > Bacillati > Actinomycetota > Actinomycetes > Micromonosporales > Micromonosporaceae > Micromonospora > Micromonospora sp. NPDC049060. The sequence goes on along the minus strand of NZ_JBEZEV010000100.1, from coordinate 11,759 downwards.
CGACGCCGACGCCCCCGCCAGCGGCACGACGGCCGGCGCCCCGGCCAGCGGCGCGACAGCCGACGCCCCGGCCAGCGGCGCGACGCACGACGCTTGCGCCCCCGCCGGTGGCGCGACGGCCGACGCCTGCGCGGCCGGTGACGCGACAGCCGACGGGCGCTGCGACACCCCGCGGGTGCCGGTGCTGGCCTGCGCGGACGCGCTCACCGCCCGGGGCGCCCGCGTCGAGACGGTCACCGCCCGCTCCGACGCCGAGATCGACCAGGTGCTGGCCCGGTTCGACGGCCCGCCCCGCCCGGACGGCCTCACCTGGCCCGACCCGGACTCCAAGGCCCGGCTCGTGGTCGCCGCCGCCAGCGACGCCCAGTTGCGCGCCGTCGTGCGCCGGCTCGTCCGGCGGTACGCCCCACCGCCCAGCCGCCGCCCCGACGACCTGCCCGGCAACCGGACGGTGCCGGACCTGCCGCCGATCGGCGTACTCCCGCTCGATCCGGCAGGGAGCACGACGCACCGTGACCTGGCGGCGCAGCTCGGGCTGCCCCGCGACCCGGCGGCGGTGGCCGCCGCGGTGCTGGACGGCACGCCCCGCCGGCTCGACCTGCTGCGCAACGACGGCGGCTCGGTGACCCTGGACGGCGCGCTCCTCGGCGCCGCCGACGACAGCGGCCGGCCGCTGCACTGGCGCGGGCGGGTGGAGGTGGACGACGCCGTGCTCTCGAACGGCGACGATCCGCTGCTGGCCTGCGCGATCGGCAACGCGGGCGGGTACGCCCGGCTCGACGACGTGGCCCTGCTCGGCGACCCGGACCCGACGGACGGGCTGGTCGAGGTGGCGGTCGCCGTTCCCGTGGTGACCCGCTCGGCGTTGGGCAGGAAGCGGGTCCGGCTGGAGGTACGACGCGCCCGGGGGCGGGCCGTGGCCGTGCTGCCCCGCGAGGGGAAGGTCCCGTTCCTCGACGACGGTGCCGAGGGCGAGCTGAGCCGGAAGCGGTCCTGGTGGACCGAGCCGGGCGCCTGGGCGGTCTGGGCGGGCTGACCTCGGCGTCCCCGACGCGACCGACGCGGCCGGCCCACGACGGCCGACCCGGCGCGGTCACTGGGCCTATCCTCGGCAGGAGGAATGGGGAGGAACCGTGGTGGACGAGAACGTCGACCGGGTCCACGGGCCCGGCCAGCAGCCGATGCCGGAGCGGGACATCGAACCACTCTGGCCGCCGGAGCAGATCGACGGCACCGACACACCGCCCTGGGCGTCGACCGCCGCGCCCCCGTCCCCCGTCCCGCCCCAGGGCCGGCCGGGTCACCCGCCCTCGCCGGCCGACTACCCGTCCCTGCACGGCGGGGTGCCGCTCCCCGACGCGGGGGCGACCGCCCCGCAGGGCGCGAACCCCGGCTGGGCGTCGCCACCACCCGCATTTCCGGGCCATCCCCCGGCCGCAGTCCCGGGGCCCCCACCCGCTGCGGTCCCGGGGCCTCCACCGTCCGCGATCCCAGGACCACTACCGGCCGCGATCCCAGGGCCTCCGCCAACCGCAGTTCCGGGGCCTCCGCCCACTGCGATCTCGGGGCCTCCACCGGCCGTGGCCCCTGGGCCTCCGCATGCCGCCGCCTTGGGCCATCCAGTGACCGGGGTGTCGGCCCATGTACCGGTCGAGGCCTCTGGTCCCTCACCGGCCACGGCGTCGGGATGGGGGCCGGACGCCTCGGCCTGGGCACCGCCGACGCCCGCCGCGCAACCCACAGCGGCCACCCCGAACGCTTCCACAGGCCCGACGGTCCCGCCGAGCCCGACCGCAGGCCCGAGCCCGACCCCAGGCCCGAGGCCGACCGCAGGCCCGGGTCTGGGCCCGAGCCCGGCCCCGGGCCTCGGCGCGGTCGGCGCGCCTGCCACCGGCCCTGCCGGCGACCGCATGGCGGTCGGGGCGGGCAGAGGTCCGTCGGTGGCCGCCGGAGGCGGCGTACCGGTTCCTCGGGCTCCACAGACCGGGCCCGCCCCGGTCGACCTCGACATGCCATTCAGCCTCGACCAGCCGGCCGCACCCGTTCCGGTGGCGTCCCCGCAGCCCGTGGGCACCGCCCGGACCGACACGGCACCGGCCAACTCGACCCGTCCCAGCGGTCCGGGCGAGCCGGCCCAGGGGTTCGCCAAGCGGCAGGACGCGGCCTCGCCGGACGCCTTCCCGGGTGGCCGGCCGTCGCCCCACGACACGGCGCCCGGCCCCGGCGGATCCGCCGGGGCTGACGACCTCCAGCGGACCGGCGACGCCCCGACGGCCGGCTCGCCGACTACGGGCGGGAACGGGACCGGCGGCCCGACGAACGGGAGCATCATCAGCAGCACTGCGAATGGGAGTAGCGGCGTCCCGACGGAGGGCAGTGCCGGCGGGCCGCCGGATGACGGTGCCGGCGTCCCGACCAACGGCAGTGCCGGCGGCCCGGCGGATGACGGTGCCGGCGGCCCTGCGAACGGCAGTGCCGGCGGTTCGACGAACGGGAGTGCCGGCGGCCCGACGCACGGGGGTGCCGGTAGCGCCGCGAATGACGGTGCCGGCGGTCCCGCTAACGGGCGTCCCGGCGGGGCGGCGACGGGCGGCGGCCAGGCCAACGGCAGCGGGGTGCGGATGCCGGCCGAGTCGCCGTGGGCACAGCCGCCGCAGCGGCCCGCCACGGCGGCCGTCGAGCCCGGACCGGGACCCGGCGCGACCGAATCCGCGCCCACGCACCAGGGCGCCACGCTCCGACCGACTCTCCACCACCAGCAACCGGCCCAGCCAGGCCCGGCCGACCAGGCCCTCCCTCCACCGGGTCCGGCCGGCCAGGGCCCACTCCGGCAGGCCCCGCCCCAGGCGGGTGCGCCCCAGGTGCCGTTCCCGCGCGATGCGGCTGGGCAGGGCGTGCCGGTCGGCCCCACGCCGAACCTCGCGCCGGACCTCGGGCGCGACCCGGCGACCCCGCAACAGAGCTTCGGAGCCGGCCCGGCGACGGCACAGCAGGACTTCGGACCCGACCCGGCGACGGCACAGCAGGGCCTGGGACCGGACCATGCGCAGCAGGACTTCGGGGCCGGCCCGGCAGCACAGCAGGACTTCGGGGCCGACCCGGGGGCGGCGCAGCAGTCCGCGCCGCCCGGGCCCTACCCGCCGCAGCAGGGCGGTCCCTACCCGGCGCAGCAGGCCGGTCCGCCGGGGCCGTACCCACCGCAGCAGGGCGCGACGCCGCCCGGGCCGTACCCGCCCGGCTGGTATCCGCCGCCCTGGCAGCAGGCCGCCCCGGGGGGCCACGCCCCGGCTCCGCAGCAGGCGTACCAGCCGGCCGAGGGGGTCGTCGCGGTGCCGCCGGCACAGCCCGACCCGAACTGGCGTCCGGCGATCACCGACCCGCCGACGGCCGAGGACTTCGCGCGCCGGCGGCAGGTCCGGCCCGCCGACCCGGTGGCCACGATGGGCGTACGGGCGGTGGCCAACCGGATGGGGCTGCGGCTGCCGCCCGGGCGGCACGAGCAGGAGATGCGGCGGGACATCGAGACGGTACGCCGCAACTTCGGCGGGCTGCGCCAGGTGACCGTGGTGAACCCGAAGGGTGGCGCGGGCAAGACGGTGGCCATCCTGCTGCTGGCGATGACGTTCGGCCAGAAGCGCGGCGGCTACGTGCTGGCCTGGGACAACAACGAGACCCAGGGCACCCTCGGGATGCGCGCCCAGCAGGACTTCCACTCCCGTACGGTGCGGGACATGCTGCGGGACCTGGGCCAGTTCCAGGGCGCGCACGGGCGGGTGGGCGACCTGTCGCAGTACGTCCGCTCGCAGGGCGAGGGGATGTTCGACGTCCTCGCCTCGGACGAGTCGGCCACGGGTGGCGAGATGCTCACCGCCGCCGCCTTCGCCGAGATCCGCGAGGTGGTCAGCCGATTCTACAAGTTGATCTTCGTGGACACGGGCAACAACGTCCGGGCCCAGAACTGGCAGGCCGCCATGGACGCCACCGACCAGTTGGTGGTGACCATGTCGGCCCGTAACGACTCGGCGGAGACGGCCGCCCGGATGCTGGACCACCTGGAGCAGAGCGGCCGGCAGCGGCTGGTACGGCAGGCGGTCACCGTGGTCTCCATGCCGCCGTCGCGCAAGGAGATCGACCTGCCGGCGATCCAGGAGCACTTCGCGGCACGCACCCGGGCGGTGCTGCTCGCGCCGTACGAGCGGCTCATCGACACCGGCGAGCCGATCCGCTACGGGGGGCTCTCCGCGGCCGCCCGGGACGCCTGGCTGAAGATCGCCGCCGCCGTCGCGGAGGGGCTGTAGGCCCTCGCCGGGCGCGGCGGGACGGTGGACTTGGGCGAGCCGACGGCCGGCGGGGCTGACGCCGCGCCGGCCGTCGACTCGGACGTCAGTTGCTCGCGAGCGCGTCCGCGGCGGCCGGGTCGCAGTCGCGGAGGAACTGGGCGCAGCGGGCCGCCTCGTCCGCCTCGCCGATCTCGTCGGCGGCCCGGGACAGCACGTAGAGGCAGCGCAGGAAGCCCTGGTTCGGCTCGTGCGACCACGGCACCGGACCGAATCCCTTCCAGCCGCTGCGGCGCAGCTGGTCCAGGCCCCGGTGGTAGCCGGTGCGCGCGTAGGCGTACGCCGGGATGACCTGGCCGGCGGCGAAAGCCCGCGCGGCCAGCGCACCCCAGCCGGCGCTGTAGGTCGGGAAGCGCGCCGCCACCTGGGCGTACGCCTCGTCGCTGCTGGCCTGCTCGGCGGCGGCCAGGGCGGCGTCGGCCTCGTCGTGCGCGGGGAGGAGAGTGGCCGGTGGTTCCGGCAACAGGTTCTGCATCGCCCCATTCAACCCGCTTCGCCCCGGGGCGCGCGAGGGGGTTGGGCGAGCCGACTGGCTGAACGGCTGAGGAGTTGGTCACGCCTGCGGCCCATGCCCCGGGCAGATGCTTTCGACTACAACTATTGGTCGGGAGCCTCCCCAGGACCCGGTACCGCGGAAGCCCGGTGGTCACGGCCGCCGGGCTCCCGTCGGTTTAGCGCGGGTGCGGTGCCGCGCGGATCGGGCGGCCTCCGGCGGCAGGGCCGCCGGAGCGCGGAGGCTCCCAGGTTTGGCCGGTTGACCCGGCGGGGCAGGATGGCCAGGGTGCCGACCCCACCTCCCGCGGACGTCATCGAGCCGCACACCTGCACCGACGAGATCGAGACCCGCGCCGAGTTCGACCGGCGGCTGACCACCGGCAGCCTCGTCGGGCTGACCGTGCAGGGGCTACGGCTCGACCTCGATCCCGTCCCCGACCTCACCGCCGTCGAGGTGACCGGCACCCTCTTCGTGGGCTGCCGCTTCGCCTCCCGGGAGGTCGGCGCCGACCTGGTCCGGCGCGGCGCGAACGTGGTGCCGCCGTTCTCCGGGCTGCCCTACCCGACCCAGCCGTCCCACCTCTACACCCCGGAGGAGCTGGCCGCCGGGTTCGCCGAGGGCGGGTTCGCCGGGATGTACGACACCCGCGTCTACGAGCACTTCCGGGCGCACGGCGGGGCACTGCCGGACGTCCGGGAGGCACTCGGTCAGCGGCTGCACGACCACGGCGTGGACAACGCGCTGGCCGACGCCACCCGCGCCTGGCTGGCCACCCACGGGCCGCAGTCGGTGGTCGGCATCATGGGTGGGCACGCGGTGCCGCGCGGCAGCGCGCCGTACCGGATGGCGGCGGTGCTGGGCTGGGAGCTGGCGCGGGCCGACCGGCTGGTGGTGACCGGCGGCGGCCCCGGGGTGATGGAGGCCGCCAACCTCGGCGCCCACCTCGCGCTGCGGCCGGTCGAGGACCTGGACGCCGCGATCGACCTGCTGGCCGGGGCGCCGGACTTCACCGACCACGACCGCTACACGGCGGCGGCGCTGCTGGTCCGGGAGCGCTACGGCCAGCCGGTGGTGCCGCCCCGGCCCCGGGACGCCGACACCGGCAGCGTGTCCCGCGCCGACTCGGCAGCGCTGGCCGCCGGCGACGTGGACTGGGCGCGCGCCGGCGGGCTGGCCATCCCGACCTGGCTGTACGGGCACGAGCCGGCGAACCTGTTCGCGGGGCGGATCGCCAAGTACTTCTCCAACGCCATCCGCGAGGACACCATCCTGCGGCTGGCCCGGGGCGGGATCGTCTTCGCCCCCGGCCGGGCGGGCACGGTGCAGGAGGTCTTCCAGGCCGCCACGAAGACCTACTACGGCACCGACGGGGCCAGCGGCGCGTACGTCTTCCTGGACCGCGCGTACTGGACGGACGAGCTTCCGGTGGAGTCGCTGCTGCGGCCGCTGCTGGGCGCCTCGCCGTTCGGCGACCTGTCGTCCTCCGTGCACCTCACCGACGACGTCCACGAGGCGGTCCGGGTGCTCACCGCCGGTTAGGAAGGGCACCTTCCTGTCGCATTCCGATGTGCAAGGTGCCCCCTTCCTAACGACAGCGACGGCCGGCCCCCCCTGGTGGGGAGCCGGCCGTCGGCGGTACGCGTCAGCGCGTCACTTGGCCAGCGTGGTGCCGGTCGAGCGCAGGTGCTCGCAGGCCTCCGCCACGCGGGCGGCCATGCCGGCCTCGGCGGCCTTGCCCCAGACCCGCGGGTCGTACTGCTTCTTGTTGCCGACCTCGCCGTCCACCTTGAGCACGCCGTCGTAGTTGCGGAGCATGTGGTCCGCGACGGGCCGGGTGAAGGTGTACTGGGTGTCGGTGTCGATGTTCATCTTCACCACGCCGTAGTCCAGCGCCTCGCGGATCTCGGACAGCAGCGAGCCGGAGCCGCCGTGGAAGACCAGGCTGAGCGGCTTCTCCTTGCCGTACTTGGCGCCGACCGCCTCCTGGATCTGGTTGAGGATCTCGGGGCGGAGCTTGACGTTGCCCGGCTTGTAGACGCCGTGCACGTTGCCGAAGGTCAGCGCCGCCATGTAGCGGCCCTTCTCGCCCAGGCCGAGCGCCTCGACCATGGCCAGGCCGTCCTCGACGGTGGTGTAGAGCTTGTCGTTGATGGCGTTCTCGACGCCGTCCTCCTCGCCGCCGACCACGCCGACCTCGATCTCGAGGACGATCTTGGCCTCGGCGGCCCGGTCGAGCAGCTCGGCCGCGATCTGCAGGTTCTCCGCCACCGGCACGGCCGAGCCGTCCCACATGTGCGACTGGAACAGCGGCTCCTGGCCGGCGGCCACCCGCTCCTTGGAGATCTGCATGAGCGGCCGGACGAACTTGTCCAGCTTCTCCTGCGGGCAGTGGTCGGTGTGCAGGGCGATGTTGACCGGGTACTTCTTGGCCACCTCGTGCGCGTACGCGGCGAACGCCACCGCGCCGGTGACCATGTCCTTGACGGAGGGGCCGGAGAGGTATTCCGCGCCACCGGTCGAGACCTGGATGATGCCGTCGCTCTCCGCGTCGGCGAAGCCCTTCAGCGCCGCGTTCAGGGTCTGCGAGGACGTCACGTTGATCGCGGGGTACGCGTACCGGCCGGCCTTGGCGCGGTCCAGCATCTCCGCGTAGGTCTCGGGGGAAGCGATGGGCATGTCGAACGCTCCTTACTTACCGCTGTCGGCCGTCACCGGCCGCTGTTGTCCCTGGGTGCGCCGGACCGCGCTGTCCACCGTCGGCAGTATCCCGTAGAAGACCGGTGCCGGCACAACCGACCCGGTACGCGCCCGTTCCCTGGCCACCGCCCCGCCGGCCCTCCCACCTGTCGGGCACGGAAGACGCCGATCAGCCAGGTCGCCACGGCCAGCACGACGGCACCCCGGGACGCGGCCGCGCGACGGCGGTGGCCGCCGACCGGGTCAGGAAGCCCACCGTCCCATCCTGGCACCGGAGGCGGCGGCCGGTGGGTCGATTCGGTCGACTCGGCTTCCGAGCGGCGGGCGGGCGCAACCCGTACGGTGTGTGGGGAACTGTCCGCTGAGATCCCGGGAGGGACTGATATGGGTCAGCCCGAAGAGGACTTCGCACCCAGCGACCACCTCAGCCCCGAGGAACGCGACATGGAGGCGGAGCCGGCCGACGCGATCGAGCAGGCCGCCGCGATCGACCCCGGCGACGCCGACACCGAGCCGCACCGTGGCCTGGAGGTCGACGACTGGGACGCGATGGAGCAGGCGCGGGTGGTCACCGCCGACGAGGACGACTACCGCTGAGCCGTACGCGGGCCGGACGCCGCCGGACGACCCCGGTGGCGTCCGGCCCGCGCGTCAGCGGGTGCGGTTGACCCGTTCCGGATGCCGCGCCGCCCACTGCGCCAGCCGGTCCTCCCGCAGCGCCGCGAGGAACCCCGGGGCTTCCTCCGGGTCCGGTGACAGCCGCCAGCCGGGGCCCTCCGGCGGCCCGACCGGGAGACTGAGCCCGACCGGGTCGACGGACCTCAGATCCGGAAGCACCCGCAGCAGGTCCACGAGAGGCGTGCCGTCGCCGCCCGCCACCAGGTCCGCGCCGACGATGTCGACCAGCGCGAGGAGTCTGACGGGGTTGGTCAGCACCTCCTGTTCGCCGGCCCGACGGATCAGCCCGGCGGCGAAGAGCTGCGCGTGCCGGTCCCGGTCGAGCCCGCCCTCGGGCAGTTCCCGCCGCTGCCGCAGCAGGTCGACCGAGGCGGCGCCGTCGAGCCGTTGGCAGCCGGTCGGGAAGACCCGCTTCGTGTGGACGGAGCGCACCTCGCGCGGCAGGCAGACCTCCACCCCGCGGACCTCGTCGGTGAGCTGGCGCAACACCGGGTAGGTGAGCACCGCGCCGGCGTCGACGCGTACGCCGGTCAGGTCGGCGACCGTCCGGCGGGTCAGCTCGTAGCCGCGCCCGAGGTCGGGCCGGCCGTCGCCGGCGCCGTGCAGGAAGGCGCTGCTCAGCTTGTCGGTCCCGTGCCCGGGAATCGGCACCGCCAGGTCGCGGGGCAGCGAGACGAGGTACGGCCGGCTGCGGTCCGCCGGGATGTGCACCAGCAGGACCGAGTCCGCCATCCGGGCGGGGGCCTTCGCCGAGCCGTCCGCGCCGAGCAGCAGGATGTTCAGCGCGCCGGTCGGTGCCGGCCGGGCAGGCTCGGCGAGCAGGGTGGCGTTCTCGGCGCCCCGGTCCGGCGTGAGCTGTGGCACCCCGATCCCGAGTACGCCGAGCAGGGCCAGCGCGACACCGCCGGCCCGGAGCCGCAGCCGGCGACGGCGGCGGGCAGCCGCGAGCCGGTCGATGGCGGACCGCAGCGGGCCGGCGGGCGGCGTCAGGGTCTCGTGCCGGGCGAAGGCGGCACGCAGGTCGTCCTCGATCACGATCGGGCCTCCACGTATTCGGCGCGCAGCGTGGCCAGGGCTCGGGAGATGGACGAGCGGACCGTCCCGACGGCGCAGCCGAGGATGTCGGCGATCTCCGCGTCGGGCAGGTCCTCGTAGTAACGCAGCACCAGCGTGGCCCGCTGCCGGCGCGGCAGCCGGGACAGCCAGGACCAGATCTGGTCCCGCTCCACGGCGTGCTGGGCGTGGTCGGCCGGCGCCGGCACCGCGTCGTCGGGCTCGGCGCGCAGCAGCACCCGGCGCATCCAGGAGCCCCGCCGCCAGTCGACGTACTGGTTGGTCAGCATCCGGCGGACGTAGCGCTCGGGCGAGTCGGCGCGGGCCACCCGGCGCCAGTTGAGCTGGACCCGGACCATGGTGTCCTGCACCAGGTCCTGCGCCTGGTGCGGGTCGCCGGTCAGCATGACCGCGTACCGCAGCAGCGCGGCCAGCCGTGAGTCGGCGAACTCCTCGTACGTCACTGCACCTCCCGGACTCCTGCTCCTGATGACGGATGCGGGCGGCCGGAACGTTGCGGCGATCCTGGTCAGCCGTTCGGTCGATGTTTGCCCGCCGGAGGCCGACCGGGCAGCGGCGGATCTTAAGGAGTCCTTAAGATCCGCTGGCCACTCCTGGCATTCCCACGGGAGGAACCCCCCACATGCTCAAGCACTCCACTCGGCGCTGGCTGGCCGGGCTGGGCGTCGCAGGCGCGCTCGTCGCCGCCTCCGCCTCCCCCGCCGTCGCCGAGGACACCGACGTCGAGCTCGGCGTCTACTTCAGCGACCTGACCGTCGCGGCGGGATCCGAAGGCAAGTACGAATCGCCCCTCATGTTCGCCTCCGAGCCCGTCACCGTGTTCGGCCTGACGGCCCGGTTCGACTACCGCGACTTCGCGGACAAGGTGCAGATCAAGTCGGACTTCGATTCCGAGTGCACCTCGCCGGAGACGGGCGTCCTGGTGTGCACGGACCCCTTCGAGCACGACCTGTACGACTGGGCCTCCGGCTACTTCAACGTGGCCGTCGTACCCACGGCGGAGGCGAAGGACGGTGACAGCGGCAAGGTCAAGGTCACGGTGAGCGCCGACGGCCTGGCGCCGACGAGCCACACGTCGCAGATCCGCGTCGGTGAGGGCGTCGACCTGGCCGGTGGTCCGGAGGTGAAGGTCTCGGCGGCGCCGGGCAGCCGGTTCACCGCCCCGATCGTGCTCGGCAACGCGGGTCAGACCACCGCCAAGGGTGCCGTCGCCGTCTTCGACAACGACCACGCCATCCGCCCCGACAAGCGGCACAGCAACTGCACCTACGAGGGCGACTACCTCCGCACCTGCCGCTTCTCGGACGACGTGGCCCCGGGGGCCGTCCACTCGGGTTCGCTGGCGTACCAGCTGGGCGCCGACACCTACGCCCCGGGCAGGGACTACGGCTACTACAACTGGATGACCGTCGCCGAGTTCGAGGACTTCAGCAAGTACCTCACCGACAACGGCTACTCGATCGGCGATCCCGGCGACGGTGCGGCCCTGAGCCTCTCGGCCCCGAACGTCCGGGCCCGCTCGTCCCAGGTCGACATCAACCCGGAGAACAACTGGTCGAGCATGGTGGTCACCGCCACCGGCACGAACGGCACCGACCTCGAAGCCGTCGGCGACTCGGTGACGGGGAAGGCGGGCGAGCGGGTCACCGCGACCGTCGGTTTCCGCAACAACGGTCCCGCCACCCTCGACTACCAGCGCGGTGGGTCCTCCGTGACCTACATGGAGGTCGCGATCCCCGAGGGCGCCACCGTGGTCGACGCCCCCGACGAGTGCATGCCCGTGAAGGGCGAGGACCGGGGCGAGCCGGGCGAGCCGGGCGCCCGCACCTACTTCTGCTACGCCCAGCCGCTCCTCAAGGCCGGCGACGCGGAGACCTTCGAGTTCGGACTCCGGATCGACAAGGTCGTCGCCAACGCGACGGGCACCGTCGACATCAACATCCCGTGCCAGTGCGACGGGGGCTTCTACGAGGACCTGAAGCCCGCCAACGACAAGGCGAAGCTCATCGTGAACGCGTCCGGCGACGGCGGCAGCGGAGGCGGTGACGGTGACGGTGACGGTGACGGCGGCACGCTGCCGATCACCGGTGAGTCCACCGGCCTGATCGCCGGCATCGGCGGGCTGCTGCTCGTCGCCGGCGTCGGCGGCTACGTGGTGACCAAGCGCCGCAAGACCCACTTCGTCGCCTGACCCACCCGCACCCCCGGTGCCCCGCCGACCACTGGTCGGCGGGGCACCACCATTTCCACCCCACCCCACCCCACCCGCAACCACCCACCCCGACGCCACGCCCCCAGACGCCCACCCGACGGCACGCGCCGCCCACCCCCAGACACCCCAACCGACGGCACGCCCCCGCCCGAGCGGTCGGACGAACCGAAACCACGACGGGTTTCCGGGGGAGCCCCGCCCGCGCAGGGATCAAGCCTGACCGCCCGGAGCGGGCGGGGCTCCCCCGGGAAACCCACCCCCGGAC